>NZ_JBICTE010000001.1:0-53188 GCF_043197485.1 Micromonospora sp. NPDC049102
GCCGCCTAACCACCGCTACACCACGACCCATCCCACGCCGCTTCGCGACGCGGGATGCTGCCGCGTGTCTACGTACGGTTCGATTTTCGAGTTAGGCGGTGTCGGTTTCGGGACCGGCAGGCTCCGAGAAGCCGGCACTGCCAGCCGAGACCGCGTGGGCCGGGGCGAGCGTGTCGAGCGGTATCGCGCCCGCGACCTCGGTGCCGTTCTGCCCCGCCGGCCGCTCGCCGGCAGACACGGTCCTGCCGTCCGGCCTGCTCGGTCGGGCGTCGGCGGCGAGCACGGGGGCGTCGCCGGGCTCGGGGTCGAGCGCGGGCTCGGGGTCGTCGACGGGCTCGGGGTCGAGCGCGGACCGGCTGCTGCCGCGGCGCGGGGCGGGCGTGGGCCGGGGCGACAGCAGCCGTGGTGGCATCGCCTCCGGGGCGCTGACGGGGGCCAGACCGGCGACCACGGTGTTGACGATCTCGGCGGCGTACGAGCCGTCCGGGTCGTAGTCGGGGTCGAAGACTGTCAGCTCGACACCGAGGCAGTGTGGGGTGTCGACTAGGCCGGCGAGCAGGATCTCCAGCTCGGCGAAGGCGATGCCACCCGGGTCGGGAGCGTCCACGGCCGGCATCACCGCGGGGTCGAGCACGTCCACGTCGATGTGCACCCAGTAGCCCGCGCAGTCGGCGAGCTGTTCGTGCGCCCACTGGGCCGTACGGGCGGCGCCCTCGGCGCGCAGCGCCGGCACCGGCCGGGTGGTGATCCCCGCAGCCTGGAGGTCGAGGCGGTACTCGTCCTGTGCGCGGATGCCGAGCACCACCACGTCGATGTCGCGGAAGTAGGGCCGGCGGCCCTCCAACGCGGCCAGGTCGGCCTGCCCGCGCCCGGTGACCAGGGCCAGGTCCTCCCCGGCGGCCGCCCCGACGTAGGAGGCGTTGCCGGGGTGCCGGAAGTCGGAGTGTCCGTCGACGAAGACCAGCCCGATCCGCCCGCCGACCGCCTCGCCGAGGCGGTGCATGGCGAGCGCGGAGCCGAGCAGCACGGAACAGTCGCCGCCCAGCACCACCGGGAACTCGCCACGGTCGATGATCGAGCCGATCCGCTCGGCGAGCGCGAGCGAGTAGTCGGCGATCTCCCGGGCGTGGCACACACCGTCGCCGGGCCGCCAGTCACCGGGGTCGTACCGGGGTGCGGTGACGCAACCGGCGTCGCGGGCCCGCAGCCGGGCCAGCAGGTCGTGGTCGCGCAGCGCGCCGGGCGCCTTGGCGCAGCCCGGCACGGAGGTGGACGTCGGTGGCCGTAGGCCAAGATTTGTCGGCGCGTCGAGGACGGCTATCCGGCGCATCATGAGCTCCCGTCCCCGGTGGTCGAGCGGGCCGGCGATAACGCCGGCCCGCGCTGGCGTACTACGAACTCACAATCGTGCTGCTGCCCTCAGAAGAGGGCGCTGGCCAGGGCCCGACGGGCCGAGGCGACCGCCGGGTCGTCCGGACCGGCGATGGAGAAGAGCGATACCAGGTGCTGGCGAACCGTCTCGCGGTCCTCGCCGGCGGTGCGCCGGACCAGCCCGACGAGCCGGGCGTACGCCTGCTCGGCCAGGCCACTGAGCACCTCGATGTCGGCGGCCAGCAACTGGGCCGCGACGTCGTCGGGGGCGCTCTCGGCGGCGGCCAGCGCGGTGGCCGGGTCGGCGCCCGCCACCCGCCGTGCCACGCCGACCTGGGCGAGGCCCGCGGTGGCCGCGGCGTCCGCGGGGGCGTCGGCGAGGATCTTGCGGTACGCCTGCTCGGCGGCGTCCAGGTCACCGCTCATGAGCAGGTCGTCCGCCTCGTCGAGGCGCGGGTCCTCCGGTTCGGCGACGGCCACGCCGCCGGCCTTGAGTACGGCCTGGATCCACTGGCGGAGCTGCGCCTCGGGCACCACACCGGAGAAGGCGTCGATCGGCTGGCCGCCGACGACCGCGTAGACCATCGGGATGCCCTGGACGCGGAACATCTGGGCGATCCGCGGGTTCTCCTGCACGTCGACCCGGGCCAGCACCCAGGTGCCGCCGCTCTCGGCGGCCAGCCGCTCGAGCACCGGGGCGAACTCGTCGCTCTCGGGGAAGCCGGCCGCGCCGAAGAAGACGATGACGGGCAGGGCCATCGACTGCTCGAGCACCGCGGACTGGATGGTCGCCTCGGTGACATCGACGATGGAGGCGTTGCCGGCGGTCGGCGCGCCCGGCGCACCGGCGGCCGGGCCGCCCTGCGGGGGTGTGCCGGGGCGGGTACTGGCTGGTGCGGGGCCACGCAGCGTGCTGAGGTCGACCGCGCCGCGGGTGAAGATCGACGAGGTGATCCGTGGGTCGCTCATGGTTACCTAGTCTCGCACGCGACCCCGGATTCCCGGCTCACCCACAACTCCGACGTTGCAACTCTCACGCCCATCGGACAACGCGAAACGGCCCCCCATCCCCCACCCCGCCGATCTTGCACTTTCGGTTGCCGCTACGTCACTTTTGCGGCTTATGCCGCGACAGAAACCGCAAGATCGACGGGGCGGGGTGGGGCGGGGTGGGGTGGGGGGTGGGGCGGGGTGGGGGGTGGGGCGGGTTAGAAACGGGCGGGTTCGCGGTAGGTGCCCCACTCGGCCCGCAGCGCGTCGCAGATCTCACCGAGGGTCGCCTCGGCGCGTACGGCGTCGAGCATTGCCGGGATCATGTTCTCGTCGGTACGGCTGGCCCCGACCATCCGGGTGAGCGCCGCGCGGACGGCGGCCTCGTCCCGCGCGCTCCTGCGCTCGGCGAGCACCCGGCGCTGCTCCAACTCCACCTCGTGGGAGATGCGCAGGATCTCCAGCTCCTTGGCGACCGTGCCGGTGTGGCAGTTGACGCCGACGATCTTCTTGTCGCCCTTCTCCAGGGCCTGCTGGTAGACGAAGGCCGACTCGGCGATGTGGCCGGTGAACCAGCCGTCCTCGATGCCGCGCAGGATGCCCGAGGTCATCGGGCCGATCTGGTGCGGACCCTCCCCGCCGAGCTGCCGGATGCGGGCGAAGATGTCCTCCGCCTCGGCCTCGATCTTGTCGGTCAGCGCCTCGACGTACCAGGAGCCGCCGAGCGGGTCGGCCACGTTGACGACGCCGGTCTCCTCCATCAGCACCTGCTGCGTACGCAGGGCGATCTCGGCGGACTCGTCGGTGGGCAGTGCGAGGGTCTCGTCCAGGGCGTTGGTGTGCAGCGAGTTCGTGCCGCCGAGCACTGCGGCGAGCGCCTCGACGGCGGTGCGTACGACGTTGTTGACCGGCTGCTGCGCGGTGAGCGACACGCCAGCGGTCTGCGTGTGGAACCGCAGCCACAGCGCCTTCTCGCTGGTGGCGCCGTAGACGTCGCGCAGCCAGCGGGCCCAGATCCGGCGGGCGGCACGGAACTTGGCGATCTCCTCGAAGAAGTCGAGGTGCGAGTCGAAGAAGAAGCTCAGCCCGGGCGCGAACACGTTCACGTCCAGCCCGCGCGACAGGCCCAGCTCCACGTAGCCGAAGCCGTCGGCGAGGGTGTACGCCAACTCCTGCGCGGCGGTCGAGCCGGCCTCGCGGATGTGGTAGCCGGAGACCGACAGCGGCTTGTAGCGCGGGATCTCGGCCGCGCAGTACTCCATCAGGTCGCCGATCAGGCGCAGGTGCGGCTCGGGGTCGAACAGCCACTCCTTCTGCGCGATGTACTCCTTGAAGATGTCCGTCTGGAGGGTGCCGTCCAGCGTGGACAGGTCGGCGCCCTGGCGCTCGGCGGCGACCAGGTACATGCAGAAGACCGGCACGGCCGGGCCGGAGATCGTCATGGAGGTGGTGACGCCGGCCAGGTCGATGCCGTCGAAGAGCGTCTGCATGTCGGTGGCCGTGTCGATGGCGACGCCGCAGTGCCCGACCTCGCCGAGCGACTGCGGGTCGTCCGAGTCGCGCCCCATCAGCGTCGGCATGTCGAACGCGACCGACAGGCCGCCACCGCCCGCGCCGAGGATCATCTTGTAGCGCTCGTTGGTCTGCTGGGCGTTGCCGAAGCCGGCGAACTGCCGGATCGTCCAGGTCCGACCGCGGTAGCCGGTGGGATACAGACCCCTGGTGTACGGGTACTCGCCCGGCCAGCCGATGCGCTCGAAGCCCGGGTAGGAGCCGCCCTCGGGCGGCCCGTAGACCGGGTCGACCGTCGTCCCGGAGAGCGTGGTGAAGTCGGCGTCCCGCTTGCGCGCGGAGTCGTACCGGGCCTGCCAGCGTGCCCGTCCGGCGTCGATCTCGTCGGCGTCCATGCGCAGGGCTCCTCCTCGGTTCCTGGACTGGAATTCGAGTGTAGAGCCCTTGCCTGAACGATCGCTAAGTCGCGTCGTACCGGCGGGTAACCGGGCAACCCACGATCAGACGGCCGCGCCCGGCTGCTTCAGCTCGATGTCGTCCACCGTGACGTTGACCTGCGTGACCGTCAGGCCGTACCGCTCCACCGCCTCGATCACCGCGGCCCGCACGGCCTCGGTCACGTCGGCCACGACGTGCCCGGCGTCGATCACCAGGACCACGTTGACGACTGCCGAGGTGCCCTTCACGTCGGCCGAGACGCCCCGGCGGGCGTCGCCCACCTCGTCCAGGCCGACCTTGTCGAGCACGCTGTTGAAGAACCGGGCCACGTCACCACCGAGGTCGGCGACGCCGGGCACGGCGCGGGCGGCAGCGCCGGCGATCTTCTCCACCACCTCGTCGGAGACCGAGGTCACGCCGCGGGTCGCCCCCGTCGTGGGCTGTGCCGCACCGGCGTTCTCCACCGCGTCCGTCATGATCACATCTCCCCTGGTCCCGGTGCACTGTGGACCGACCGGCTCGTCGGACCGCTGCGCGGCAGCTCGCTGCCGGCCATGCGCCGCGAGCTTACTAAAACCGGAGGGTGCTTCGCGTCCAGGCGCGCGGCGCGGCCGACCGGCACGGGTCAGCGGGCCAGTTGGGCGAGCAACTCGTCCGCCGCCGCGTACGGGTCCATCGCGCCCTCGGCGACCTTGGCGGCGAGCGTGCTCAACTCCGTACCGTCGCGCAGGGAACCCATCCTGGCGCGCAGCGCGCCCAGCGCGATGGCCTCGATCTCGGCGGCGGCCCGCGCCTCCTGCCGGCGACGCAGCTCGCCGTGCTCGACCAGCCAACCACGATGCTTGTCGACGGCGGCGGCGATGTCGTCGATGCCCTCACCCCGGGCGGCGATGGCGCGAACCACCTGCGGTCGCCACTGGCCCGGTCCGCGCTCGCCCAGCGCGATCATGCCCTGGATGTCACGGACGGTGGCGTCGACGCCGTCCCGGTCGGCCTTGTTGACGACGAAGACGTCGGCGATCTCCAGGATGCCGGCCTTGACGGCCTGGATCGCGTCGCCCATACCCGGGGCGAGCAGCACGAGCGTGGTGTCGGCCAGCGAGGCGACCTCCACCTCGGCCTGTCCGACGCCGACCGTCTCCACCAGCACCACGTCACAGCCGGCGCCCTCCAGCACCCGGACCGCCTGCGGCGTCGCCGCCGCCAGCCCGCCGAGGTGGCCCCTGCTGGACATCGACCGGATGTAGACGCCCGGGTCGGTGGCGTGGTCCTGCATCCGCACCCGGTCGCCGAGGATCGCCCCGCCGGTGAACGGGCTGGACGGGTCGACGGCCAGGACGCCGACCCGGTGCCCGCGCGCCCGCAGCGCGCGGACCAGTTCGTTGGTGGTGGTCGACTTGCCCACGCCGGGCGAGCCGGTCAGACCGACGACCTGGGCCTGCCCGGCGTACGGCGCCAGCACGGCGGCGATCTCCGGCAACAACGGGTCGCCGTTCTCGACCAGGGTGATCAGGCGGGCGACCGCACGGGGGTCACCGGTGCGGGCCCGCTCGACCAGCAGCGGTACGTCCCGACTGCGGCGCACCGACGTGGTGCCCGCCGCCGGCACGCGCTCGGCCCCTTCGCTCACTGGCCCGGCACGTGGATGATCAGCGCGTCGCCCTGGCCGCCGCCGCCGCAGAGCGCCGCCGCGCCGGTGCCGCCGCCGCGCCGCTTCAGCTCCAGGGCGAGGGTGAGTACGAGTCGCGCGCCGGACATGCCGATCGGATGGCCCAGGGCGATCGCGCCGCCGTTGACGTTGACCTTGTCGGGGCTGACACCGAGGTCGCGGGTGGACTGGATGCCGACCTGCGCGAACGCCTCGTTGATCTCGATGAGATCCAGGTCGTCGATGCTCAGGCCACCCTTCTTGAGGGCGTGGTTGATCGCGTTGGACGGCTGCGAGTGCAGGGAGTTGTCCGGGCCGGCCACGTTGCCGTGCGCGCCGACCTCGGCAAGCCAGGTCAGCCCCAGCTCGTTGGCCTTGGCCTTGCTCATCACGACGACTGCCGCGGCGCCGTCTGAGATCGGCGACGAGCTGCCGGCGGTGATGGTGCCGTCCTTGGCGAAGGCCGGGCGCAGCTTGGCCAGCGACTCGACGGTGGTGTCCGGGCGGATGCCCTCGTCGTCGCTGATCACCAGCGGGTCACCCTTGCGCTGCGGGATCAGCACCGGGGTGATCTCCTCGGCGAAGTGGCCGTTCTTCTGCGCGGCGGCGGCCCGCTGGTGGCTGGCCGCGGCGAAGGCGTCCTGCTCCTCGCGCGTGATGCCGTGCTTCGTGCCGAGCCGCTCGGTCGACTCGCCCATCGAGCAGCAGTCCCAGGCGTCACTGAGCCCGTCGTGCGCCATGTGGTCCTTGACCACCACGTCGCCGTACTTGTAGCCGGTGCGCTGGCCCATCAGCAGGTGCGGGGCGTTGGTCATCGACTCCATGCCGCCGGCCACCACGATGTCGAACTCGCCCGCCCGGATGAGCTGGTCGGCAAGAGCGATCGCGTCCAGGCCGGAGAGGCAGACCTTGTTGATGGTCAGGGCCGGGACGGACATCGGTACGCCCGCCTCGACGGCCGCCTGCCGGGCCGGGATCTGACCGGCGCCGGCCTGGAGCACCTGCCCCATGATCACGTACTGGACCTGGTCGGGGCTGACACCGGCCCGCTCCAGAGCGGCCTTGATGGCGATCCCGCCGAGCTTGGTGGCCGGGAGGTCCTTGAGGTTGCCCAGCAGCCGCCCCATCGGGGTCCGCGCGCCGCTGACGATCACCGAAGCCATGCCTGCCTCCGAGGGGGGTGCCGAGCTGTACGCCTTAACGATTGTTCGGCCAGACTAGCGCCATGGCAGAGAACTCCCCCGTCGAGCCCGGTGCGGACTACGTCACAGACATCGGACTTCGCAAGATTGACCACGTCGGCATCGCCGTCGCCGACCTGGATGCCGCCATCGACTTCTACCAGCGGACCTTCGGGATGCGCTGTGTACACGTCGAGACCAACGCCGAGCAGGGCGTCCGGGAAGCGATGCTGGCCGTCGGACCGACCACCGAGGGTGGCTGCGTGCAGCTGCTCGCCCCGCTCACCCCGGAGTCCACGATCGCGAAGTTCCTGGATCGCAACGGACCCGGCGTGCAGCAGGTCGCGTACACCGTGGCGGACATCGACGCGGCCTGCGCGGCACTGCGCGAGCGGGGGATGCGCCTGCTCTACGACGAGCCGCGGCGCGGCACCGCGGACAGCCGGATCAACTTCGTGCACCCGAAGGACGCGGGCGGCGTCCTCGTCGAACTGGTGGAGCCCGCCGCGACGCACTGACGGACCCCGTCGCCCGCCCCTGCCGAGGGCGGGCGACGCGCGTCGGTGCGCGGTTGACGCGCTGGTCGGGCACCTTCACGCATCGGCCGATGCAGTTTTTCACAGGGGACTTCCGGCTTTAGCTACCGATCAGTAACGTCCCGGCCCACAGGAGCGCGGCCGGTGCCGGATGTGTCGAATGCCGACATGGCGGTCGCGTCCCACCGGCGCCGACGATGGCAGCACCCGGGCCCGCGCGGGTGCGGGGACGAACCGGAGGTCACCGTGCAGGACATCCTCGAAGCGATCATGGCGGCGGAGGAATCGAACGACCCGGACCGCGAACTGGGCGGCGTCGCCAAACTGCCCGTACCGGAGAGTTACCGAGGCGTGGTCGTCCGCGCCGAGGAGTCCCGGATGTTCGACGGCATGGCGACCCGGGACAAGGATCCCCGCAAGGCGCTGCACGTGCAGGAGGTGCCGACGCCGGAACTCGGGCCGGGCGAGGCGCTCATCGCCGTACTGGCCAGCGCGATCAACTACAACACGGTGTGGACCAGCATCTTCGAGCCGGTGTCCACCTTCCGGTTCCTGGAGCGCTACGGCCGGGTGTCCGAGCTGACCCGCCGCCACGACCTGCCGTACCACGTGGTCGGTTCGGACGCGGCCGGCGTCGTCCTGCGGACCGGTCCCGGCGTGACCCGGTGGGCGGCCGGCGACGAGGTCGTCGCGCACTGCCTCTCGGTCGAGCTGGAGGACGCCGCCGGGCACGACGACACCATGCTCGACCCGCAGCAGCGGATCTGGGGCTTCGAGACCAACTTCGGTGGGCTGGCCGAGCTGGCCGTGGTCAAGGCCAACCAGCTGATGCCCAAGCCGCATCACCTGAGCTGGGAGGAGGCGGCCAGCCCAGGGCTGGTCAACTCGACCGCGTACCGGCAGTTGGTGTCCCACCACGGCGCCCAGATGAAGCAGGGCGACGTGGTGCTGATCTGGGGCGCGTCCGGCGGCCTCGGCGGGTACGCCACCCAGATGGCTCTCAACGGCGGCGCGATCCCGGTCTGCGTCGTCTCCTCGCCGGAGAAGGCCGAGCTGTGCCGCAGCATGGGCGCCGAGCTGGTCATCGACCGGGCCGCCGAGGGGTTCCGGTTCTGGAAGGACGAGGAGACCCAGGACCCGGACGAGTGGCGGCGGTTCGGTGAGCGCATCCGCGAGCTGACCGGCGGCGAGGACCCGGACATCGTCTTCGAGCACCCGGGTCGGGAGACGTTCGGCGCGAGCGTCTACGTGGCCCGGCGCGGCGGCACCATCGTCACCTGCGCGTCCACGAGTGGCTTTCAGCACCAGTACGACAACCGCTACCTGTGGATGCACCTCAAGCGCATCGTGGGCAGCCACTTCGCCAACTACCACGAGGCGTGGCAGGCCAACCGGCTCGTCGCGCTCGGCAAGGTGCACCCGACGGTGTCCCGCACCTACTCGCTGGAGCAGACCGGTCAGGCCGCGTACGAGGTGCACCGCAACGCGCACCAGGGCAAGGTCGGCGTGCGCTGCCTCGCGCCCAGGGACGGGCTGGGCATCCGCGACGGGGAGTTGCGGGCGCGGCACGAGGAAGCGATCAACCGGTTCCGGGGGCACTGAGCGAGGCACCGGCCGGACGGATGAGCGCCCGATGGCCAATGCGGTGATCGGCCATTGTTCTTCCACCCGCATTAGCTCGAACCCATCCGGGTCGAACAAAGGGTCACGGAACACACCCGTGGCCCTTTTTCGCGTCACGCTGCGTGGCGTCCGTCCCGCCCGGGACCTGCCAAGATCGCCGATTGGTCCGGCCTCGCCGGCCAGGGCAGTTGACCATGTAAAGAGGACACGAAAGCTCCGTACCGCTCTTGCGAAGCACCCTGGGGCGTCTGCCAGTATGTCCCAATGCCCCAGCAGCAGTCCTCCCCTCTCGCGTTCTTCGATAACGCGAACTCGCAGCCAGATTTCACCGTTGGCCTGCGCGGATACAACACTCACCAGGTCGATGACTTCATCGGCCGGATGACCGCCGCGCTGACCCAGTCCGAGCAGGCCCGTGCCGAGGCCGAGCAGCGGATGAACGACGCCCAGCGTCGTCTCCGCCAGGCCGAGCAGCGCATGAGCGCCCTGGAGCAGAAGCTCACCGACACCAACAAGCAGCTCGAAGAGAACAGCCGGCCCACCCTGTCCGGGCTCGGCACCCGCGTCGAGCAGATCCTCCGGCTCGCCGAGGAGCAGGCCAACGACCACCGCAACGAGGCCAAGCGCGAGTCGGAGGGCATTCTCTCCGCCGCCCGCCTCGAGGCCCGGGAGATCACGGACAAGGCCCGCGCCGAGGCCGCCGCGATGAAGGCCAGCGCCGAACGCGAGGCAGGCAACCTGCGCACCGCCGCCGAGCGCGAGGCCGCCGAGGTCCGGGTGCAGGCCCGCCGTGAGGCCGACACGCTGCGCGCCGACGCGGACCGTGAGACCAAGCAGCTCCGGACCGTCACGGCCCACGAGGTCGCCGAGCTGAAGTCGACGGTCGAGCGGGAGGTGGCCACCCTGCGGGCCACCGCCGAGCGCGAGATCACCCAGCACCGCTCGAAGGCCGCCCGCGAGGCCGAGGAGAAGCGCGCCGAGGCCACCAAGCTGCTCACCGACGCGCGCGACAAGCGCGACAAGGACCTCCAGGCTCTGGAGCTGCAACTCGCCGAGCGGCGCGAGAAGGCCGAGCGCGAGGAGTCCGAGCGACACGCCGCCCAGGTCTCCCAGACCCAGAAGATGGTCAGCGAGGCCGAGCAGCGCGCCCGTGCCGCCCAGGAGCGCGCCAAGGAGATCGAGCAGCGCGCCGAGGCCCGCCGGGTCGAGTCGGAGCGCCACGCCAACGAGACGATCGACAAGGCCAAGGCGCTCTCCGACAAGACGCTCAACGAGGCCAAGGCCGAGTCGCAGCGCCTGCTCAGCGAGGCTCGCACCGAGGCCGAGCTGACCACGCAGGCCGCCCGCCGCGAGGTCGAGGACCTGACCCGGCAGAAGGACGCGGTCACCTCGCAGCTCGGGCAGATGCTCTCCGGGCTCGCCGGCATCGTGCCCGGCATGCCGGCAGCGGCTGCCCCGGCGGCCAAGCCGGAGGCGAAGAAGACCGACGGTGCTCAGGAGCGGGTGACCGCGGAGACCGCCGGCTGACGCGAGGCGTCAGGTTGGGGCATCGGCGGCGCGAGGTGACACCGGGTAACCGGTGTGACCTCGCGCCGTGTGCGTTTCCCAACCCTTGGCGTGGTGCCCTCGCCACGGAGTGAAGTAGGTCCCACAAGGGGCGTCCGTATCGCCCCAGCAGGGGGCGATGCGTGTGAGGATGGGGGCATGTCGCACGGCGAGGAACTGTTCGCTCTCGGCGGGGATGTGACCACGGAGCCCAGCTTCGAGTCCGCTCTGCGGGGGTACGAGAAGAAACAGGTTGACCGGTATGTCGCGCGTGCCGAGCACGAGATCGCGACCCTCGCCGCCGAACGGGAACAGGCCTATACACAGATCCACAAGCTCGCCGGCCAGGTCGAGGTTCTGCAACGGGATCTGACCCAGGTCCGCAAGCAGATGAACGTGGTCGACAGGGCCTCCTTCCGGCACCTGGGCCCCCGCGTCGAGTCGATCCTCACCCTCGCCGAGGAGCAGGCCGAACAGATCCTGTCCGCGGCCAACGAGGAGATCGACGCCCGCCGGGCAGCCGCCGAGCACATCATCGAGGAAGCCCGCGAGCAGGCCGCCCGGGCACTGAAGGACTTCGAGATCGCTCTCGCCGCTCGGCGTCAGGAGGAGGAGCGGCACAGCGCCTCCCGCCGCGCGGAGGCGGACGCGACCCTGCGCTCGGCCAGGGACGAGTCGGCGCAGCTGCGCAAGACGGCGCAGGACGAGCTGGCCAAGGCCCAGCAGGAGGCCACCCAGCTACGGGACACCGCCAAGGAGATCCACACCCGCGCCCAGCAGGAGGCCACCAAGCTGCGCGAGGCGGCCCGCGAGGCGCTGGCCACCGCTCGCCAGGAGGCCGCCGAGCTGCGCGAGGCCGCCAAGGAGGTGCACGCCAAGGCCCAGCAGGAGGCCAAGCGCCTTACCGACACGGCGACCGAGGCGGGCCGGGCGACCCACGCCAAGGCGCAGCAGGAGGCCAAGCAGATCATCGACGACGCGTCGATGGCCGGCCGGGCCACCCGGGCCAAGGCCCAGCAGGAGGCCGAGCGGGTCGCCACGCAGGCGTCCGAGGCGGCCAAGCGCAGCCGGGCGGAGACCGAGGCGTACGTCCAGCGCATGCGCAGTGAGACCGAGGCGTACGTCCAGCAGTCCCGGGCGCAGACTCAGCAGGAGCTGGGCGCCTGGCGGGCCGGCGTGGAGCAGGAGGTCAACTCCCGGCGCGAGGCGGCCGATCGGGAACTGGCCGAGCGACGGTCCATCGCCGAGCAGGAGTTCGCCAAGCGCCACGACGAGCTGGACAAGCAGCACGAGTCCCGCCAGCAGGAGCTGGAGTCGGGCTGGACCGCGCGCCGCGACGAGCTGGAGTCCACGTACACCGCGCGCCGCGACGAGCTGGAGACCGAATACACCACCCGCAAGAACGAGATCGAGCAGGGCGCGGACGCGATCCGCCAGGCGGCCGAGGCGGACGCGACGAGCCTGCGCCAGCGCGCCGAGACCGAGGCCGCCGAGTTGCTGAGCCGTGCCGAGACCGAGGCGGGCGACAAGCGCCGCAAGGCCGACGAGCACGTCGCGGCCTCGCGTCGCCAGTTCGAGGAGTACGCGGCCACCACCCAGCAGCACCTCGCGACCACGCAGCAGCACCTGGCGGCGACGCAGCAGGAGTCGGCGGCGGGCCGGCAGCAGCTCGCGCACGTGATGTTGGAGATCGCGCAGGCTCAGCAGCAGCTCGCCGACCTGCGGCAGGAGACCTGGCAGGCCCGGCAGGAGTCCGACGAGATCGAGCGGCAGATGGCCGAAGTGCGGCTGCACAGCACCACCGGCCCGATCGACGGTCCGACCGCGCCGGCGGCGGGCGATCGCCCCGACGACGCGCCGGCGACCGGCGAGGCTTCCGCCGTACCCGCGACCGTGGCGACCAGCGGCGGGAACGGCCCGGCCGACGGTGACGGTGCGGCCGGTGGTCTCAAGGCCGCGCCCGACGGCGCTGCGCAGCCGGTGAACGCCAGCGCCGACGAGGTTGGGCAGTCCACCACGCGACCGGTGGCCGAACCGGTGACCACTGTCGACGGTGGCACGGCCAGCGCCGGGGTCGACGGCGAGCCGACGGTGGCGGCCGTTCCGGGCGAGGGTGGCCGGGGTGCCAAGCCGACCAGGATCACCAGCACCGGCGAGAACGGCAAGCGCCCCAGCAAGCCGACCACCGACGAGCGCAGCGCCAAGCCCAGCAAGGTCACGATCGAGAAGGACTGACGGGCGCCCACACCGAGCGTCGACATCGTGGACAGTTTCCGTTGGCACCTGACGGAAACTGTCCACGATCTGCACGGAGCCTGCAGGGTCTAGCTGACGTGCGGGGGTGGATCGATGATCGGGCGGCGGAACGGCCCCCACGCCGGGACGGTCAGCCGAGCTGGTTCCGTCCGTGGCTGGACGCCGAGCGAAGCGCCCGCCAACTGCGGTGTTTCCAACCCACGCTGATCCCGGGGCTGCTCCAGACCGAGAGCTACGCCCGCGTTGTGATCCGTTGCGACGACCTGCTCAGCGACGACGAGGTGGAACGCCGCGTCCACGCCCGCCTGGACCGCCAGTCGCTGCTGATGCAGCCGGATCCGCCGCAGTTCGTGGCGGTGGTGGACAAGTTGGTGCTGCGGCGGGCCGGCGAGGAGGTCCGCGGCTTGATGGTCGAGCAGCTCACCCACCTCGTCGCCAGCCTGGAGCGACCACACGTCAGCCTGCACGTCATCCCGGCCGACGTCGGGCTGCACGTCGGCCTCTCCGGGCCGTTCAACCTGGCCCGTGGTGCCGACGGTGGTTGGGTTGGGCACATGGAGCACCAGATCGACGGTCTCGTGGTGGATGGCGACCATGAGGTGGCTACGCTGCTGGCGCGTTGGGAGATGATCAGAAGCAGTGCGTTGTCCCGCCGCCAGTCGATCGAACTGATGAAGGAAGTTGTGACCTCATGGACCTGACCGGCGCGCTTTGGCGCACGTCCAGCCGTAGCGGTAACGGTGAGTGTGTCGAGGTGGCGGACAACCTGCCCGGGGTGGTGGGGGTGCGGGACAGCAAGGACCCGTCCGGCACGGTGCTGGTCTTCGCGCCGGCCGCGTGGCGGGCGTTCGTTGCCGCGACCCGTCGTCCCACCGCCTGAGCCGGGAGGTCCGTGGTGCCGCAGCGTGACCCGTCCGGCGACGACCCGGACGTGACGCCCGAGGCCTCCTCGGCCCAGCCCGGAACGACTCCGGCCGAGCCGGGAACGCCTGCGCCGGTGCCGGTGCCGGCCCCGGGATTCGACCCGGACGAGCCTCCGGCGGTCCCGTCGGGGAAGTTCGGCACGCCGGGGCGTCCGCTGCGGCGCAGCAGCTTCCTGGTCGGCTTCACCGGCGCGTTGGGCGTGCTGCTGGCGTACACCCTCTATCTGGGGATTCGGAATGCCGGCGGCATTCTCGTGCTGGTGGTGATCGCGCTCTTCCTCGCGGTGGGCCTCAACCCGGCGGTCGTGCGCCTGCGGACCTGGGGGGTTCCCCACGGCCTGGCGGTGACGTTGGTGGCGTTGACAGTGGTACTGCTGCTGTGCGGGGGCGTGGTGGCGCTGGTCCCGCCGATCGTGACGCAGTCCGGGCAGTTCATCGACCAGATCCCGAGTCTGCTCGACGAGTTGCGCCGCAATCCCACGGTCAACGACCTGGTGGAGCGGTACGACGTGGTGGAGCGGGTGCAGGGCGCGGCCAACGCCGACACCATCGGCCGGGCGCTCGGCGGAGTGCTCGGCGGGGCCCAACTGATCTTCGGCACGGTGTTCCGGACGCTGACCGTGCTGGTGCTGACCATCTACTTCCTGGCCTACTTCGACAAGCTGCGCTCCCTGGGCTACGCGCTGGTCCCCCGGTCGCGCCGCGAGCGGGCGGCGTTGATCGGCGACGCGATCCTCACCAAGGTGGGCGCGTACATGGTCGGCGCGCTGAGCATCGCGGTGCTGGCCGGCGCGACGACCTTCGTCTTCGCCCTGATCGTCGGTCTGCCGTACCCGTTCGCGCTGGCGGTGGTCGTCGCGGTCACCGACCTCATCCCGCAGATCGGCGCGACCCTGGGCGCGGTGATCGTGAGCCTGGTCGGCTTCGCCGCCGACCTGCCCACGGGCATCGCCTGTGCGATCTTCTTCCTCATCTACCAGCAGGTCGAGAACTACCTGATCTACCCGAAGGTGATGCGGCGCTCGGTGGAGGTCAACGAGGTGGCCGCCCTGCTGGCCGCGCTGCTCGGCGTGGCCCTGCTGGGCGTGGTGGGCGCGCTGATCGCCATCCCCACGGTGGCGGCACTGCAACTGATCCTGCGTGAGGTGGTACTCCCCCGTCAGGAGCGGAACTGACGATCAGTCGGCCGGGCCGGGGACGGGGGTGTCGGCGAAGGCGGCCACCGTCCGGTCGGCGTACGCGCTGACGTCGCCCGCCTCCATCGGCCCGTCCCAGGTCGTCGGCAGGGGTACGTCGACGGCCGGGTTGACCCGCTTGACGATCTCGTCGAGCACCGTCTCCGCGTCACCCACCCAGAGGTGCTTCGCGCCGGGCACCCCGACCACCTCGGCCTGCGGCACCGCCGCGAACCGCTCCCGGGCCTCGACCGGGCGCAGGTAGTCGTCGAACTCGGGTACCAGCGCCACCAGCGGGCGACCGGACGCGGCCCAGGTCGCCAGGTCGTCCGGCGCGGAGAAGCGCAGCGGCGGGGAGAGCAGGATCGCGCCGGCCACGGCCGGGTCGCAGCCGTACTTGAGGGCCAGGTCGGTGCCGAACGACCACCCGACCAGCCAGATGTTGGGCAGTTCGGCGAACTCCGCGTACTCGATGGCGGCGGCCACGTCGTAGCGCTCGCCCACCGCGCCGTCGAAGGCACCCTCGCTGGTGCCGCGCACACTGCTCGTGCCCCGCGTGTTGAACCGCAGCACGGCCAGGTCGGCCAGCGCGGGCAGCCGCCACGCCGCCTTGCGGAAGACGTGGCTGTCCATCATCCCGCCGTGCGTGGGCAGCGGGTGCAGGCAGACCAGGGTGGCCGCCGGTGGCCGGTCGGCCGGCAGGGCCAACTCGCCGACCAGCCGAAGCCCGTCGGCGGTGTGCAGCTCGATGTCCTCCCGGCGGCCGGGCAGGATCGACGACGCGCGGATCGCTGTGCTCACCGCCCAAGTCTGTCGCGAAGTCGCCGCCACCGCCCATCGAGGCACGAACAGGGTGATCCAGATCGCTCAGTAACGCGGCGCGCCCCGGCCGCGCCGCACCGCCGGCCCGCGCCGCTCCCGGGCACGCCAGCAGCCGCTGTGCCAGTGCCGGCGGTCGGTCAGGTCACCCAGACCGTCGGCCGGCCAGGCCACCAGGTGCGCCACGCCGGGTCGGATCTCCTGGTCACAACCGGGACAGCGGTACGTCTTGACCGACGCGCCCGCCCCGATCCCGCGTACCTGCCAGGCGCCGTCGGTCCACTGCTGCACCGAGGCGACGCCCTGGCGGGTCCGGTCGGCGTCCAGGTTGGCGTTCTCGTCCCGGCGAGGGCGGTTGCGACGGGGGCTCACAGTCACCAAGCGTACGGTCCGCCGGGCGGGACGGCCCGGGCGGTCACCAGGTCACCGGTGGTCAGCGGTGCGAGTGGTCGCGGAAGCCGCGGCGGGTCTTGCGGCCCAGGTAGCCGGCGGTGACCAGGTGTTCCAGCAGCGGCGCGGGTGCGAAGCCCGGCTCGCGCAGCTCCAGGTACAGCTCGCGCTGGATCGCCAACGAGACGTCCAGCCCCACCACGTCGAGCAGCTCGAACGGACCCATCGGGTAGCCGCAGCCCAACTTCATGGCGTGGTCGATGTCGTCGGCCGTGGAGTAGCTGGCCTCCAGCATCTTGACCGCGTCGTTCAGGTACGGGAAGAGCAGCGCGTTGACGATGAACCCGGACCGGTCGCCGCAGACCACCGCGGTCTTACCCAGCGCGGCGCAGACCGCCCGCGCGGTGGCGGTGGCCTCCGGTGAGGTGCGGATGGTCCGGACCACCTCGACCAACGGCATGACCGGCGCGGGGTTGAAGAAGTGCAGGCCCACCACGTCGGCCGGCCGCTGGGTGGCCATCGCCACGTCGATCACCGGCAGCGACGAGGTCGTGGTGGCCAGCACCACGCCCGGCTTGCAGATCTCGTCGAGGCTGGCGAAGAGCGCCTTCTTGACGCTCAACTCCTCGACGACCGCCTCGACCACCAGGTCGACGTCGGCGAGGTGGTCGAGGGTGGCCGTCCAGGTGATCCGGCCGAGCGCCGCGTCCCGGTCGACCTCGGCGAGCTTGCCCCGAACCACGCCCTTGTTCAGCGAGGTCTTCACCGCCTCGCAGACCGACGCCGACTTCTCCGCGCCACGGGTCACCGAGACGACCTCGTACCCGGCCTTCGCGAACACCTCGATGATCCCGGTGGCCATCGTCCCGGAACCGACAATGCCGACCTTGGTCACGACTGCGGGGCTCGCAAGCTCACTCCTCGCGCTCCCGACGCCAACCCTGGCGTAGATGGCCCGCGCGCCGTCGGCGAGCGCCGCGTCCGTCGTCTGCGGCGTCGTCTCGTCGGGTACGACCTTCGGCGAACCGGGCCGCTCGTAGGTGTAGAAACCGCGGCCCGACTTACGGCCGAGCAGTCCCGCCGTGACCATCTGCTTGAGCAGCGGCACGGGCGCGTGCCGACGGTCCCGCCCGCCGCGCCGGTACATCGTGTCCAGGATCTCGTACGCGGTGTCCAGGCCGATCAGGTCCATCAGCGCCAGCGGGCCCATCGGCAGGCCGCAACCGAGCTTCATGGCGGCGTCGATGTCCTCCCGGGTCGCGTAGTGCGACTCGAACATCCCGACCGCGTGGTTGAGGTAGCCGAAGAGCAGCGCGTTGGCGATGAAGCCGGCCCGGTCGTTGATGGTCACGTCGACCTTGCCGAGCCGGGCGCACAGCGCCTCGACGTCGGCGACCACCTCGGGCGCGGTGACGACCGTGCGGACCACCTCGACCAGCTTCATCACCGGGGCCGGATTGAAGAAGTGGATGCCGATCACCTGGTTGGGCCGGCTGGTGGCCACCGAGATCTCGGTGACGCTCAGCGACGAGGTGTTGGTGGCCAGGATCGCGTCCGGGCGGCACACCCGATCCAGCTCCGCGAAGATCCGCTGCTTGAGGTCCAGGTGCTCGGGGACCGCCTCGATGACCAGGTCCACCGAACGCAACGCGTCCAGCCCGACCTCGAAGTGCACCCGCTCGTGCAGCGCGTCCCGGTCCGCCACGGCGAGCTTGCCCTTGGCCACGGCACGATCGGTGGAGCTGGTGAGGGTGGCCCGCCCGCGCTCCAGCGCCGGCTCGGAGATCTCGACCGCGATGACGTCGACACCGTTGCGGGCGAAGACCTCGACGATGCCGGCACCCATGGTGCCCAGCCCCACGACACCCACGGTGCTGAACTCACGCGCCACGACCGGCCTCCCCAGACACTCCGCACGGCCACTGAACGGCCGCTAAGGCTTTGCGCGCGAGTCTGCCACGTGACCCAGGGTTGTCGAGACGCCGTGGCATATTCCACCCACGGTGCCCCCTACGCGGCCTGCGCGTCGGTGAGCGCCAGCAGCTCCGTCACGAACTCCGCCGGGCGTTCCAGGTGCGGGCTGTGTCCACAGCCGGGCAACACCACCTCGCGGTACGACCCGCCGGCCGCCGCGTACCGCTCCAGCACCGCCCGGGTCTGGCCGACCATCGGCTGCGGCGGGCGGGTGTCCGTGCCGGGCCAACCGGGCACGAGACCCAGCGAACCCAGGTACGCCAGGCAGTCGCATGGCCACTCCCCCACCGAGGGAGTGCCCGACCACGACCGGCCGGACCCCAGCGCTGCCGGTGTCGGCGCGGCGGGACTCGGCGCTGCCATCCCCGGGGCTGCCGTGCCGGGTGCTGGGGAGGAGCGTCGGGTCGTCCAGCAGGGCGGCCACGTCGTCGGCGAAGTCCCGCAGGCCCCGGGTGGCGTTCACCGGCGCGGTCGCCGAGTCGCCGAATCCGCGTAGGTCGGGAGCGACGACCCGCAGCGTCGGTGGCAGCCGCCGGATCAGGGGCTCCCAGAACAGTGCGGAGGAGCAGTTGCCGTGGACCAGCAGCACCGGAGCGCCGTCCGGCGGACCGGCCACCCGTACCGCCTGGGTGGTGCCGTTCGCCGTCACGACCCTCTGCTCGGTTTCCATCCGCGGCATGCTGCCACGCCGGTCCCCGCCGGTCCAGGTGTCGACCGGCCACGTGGCGGTGCTTGCCGGTGTGGCCGACCGGCATTGGCGCGGCCATCGCCGCGCCGCTACCGGTGGACTACGGCCAGCGCCGCTACCGGTGGACTGCGACCAGCGCCACGGCTGGCGGGCGCGCGATCAGCGGCGGGCACCGGGTGGCGTGGCCAGTGGCAGCGGCAGCGTCGGTCGGACGTCGCGCCGGGACACCCCGGAGCTGAGCCCGACCGGATCCGTGTGGGCGATCCCCGGATCGAACAGGCGCAGTTCGGTGCGGCCGAGCCGGATCACGTCACCGTCGGAGAGGCGTTCCACCTCGGTGATCCGGCGGTCGTTGAGCCAGGTGCCGTTGGTCGAGCCCAGATCGCGCAGCGACGCGCCCTCGGGCGCCAGCCACAACTCGGCGTGCCGGCGGCTCAGATGCGGGTCGTTGATGACCACGTGACCGGTCGGCGCACGACCGATCACCAGTGGCTCGGCCCGCAGACGAAAGCTCGCTCCGCGCATCGGCCCACCGGCGACCGTCAACAACGGCATCAGTTCCGGACGTTCCTCCATGGACAGCCAGCCCTTCCACCCCACACCGTTACTCCGCGCGTCAGCCTGCCATCAGACGGTAGTCGTCAATACCGACCGGCCGGTCAGCTCCTCGTCACCTCCCGGTCACCCACTGTTCGACGATTCGGACGGCGGCCCCCTGCCACCTGGCACCTGACCTGCACTGATCAACGAGCGGGCCAGTAGGCGCGACTCCCGTCCCGGCTACCCGAAATCGCGGCCTACCGATGAGTAATGTTCGGGTCTAGACTTCCGCCATGACGGCTGTGCATGTCCCCGGCACCCCCCTCATCGAGGCGGACCAACTGGTTTCCACCAGTCCGGCCACCGGCGTCGAGGCCGGTCGTCTCCCGGCCGCCACCGACGCGGACGTACGGCAGGCCGTCGAGCGTGCCCGCGCCGCCGGAGAGTGGTGGGCCGGTCTGGGCTTCGCCGGCCGTCGCCAGCGGCTGCTGCGCTGGCGCGCGCTGCTCGCCCAGCGCGTGGAGCAGCTCGCCGAGTTGATGCACGTCGAGGGCGGCAAGCCGATCCCGGACGGCATCGTCGAGATCGCCAGCGCGATCGAGCACGTCGACTGGGCCGCCCGCAACGCGAGCCGCGTGCTCGGCCCCCGCCGGGTGCGGTCCCGGCTCGTCCTCGCCGAGTTCTCCGCGCATCTGGAATACCAGCCGCACGGCGTGGTGGGTGTGATCGGGCCGTGGAACTACCCGGTCCTCACCCCGATCGGCTCTGTCGCGTACGCCCTGGCCGCCGCCAACGCCGTCGTGCTCAAGCCCAGCGAATACACACCCGTGGTCGGCCAGTGGCTGGTGGACACGTTCGCGGAGGTGGTGCCCGAGCAGCCGGTGTTCACCGCCGTGCACGGGCTCGGCGACGTGGGGGCGGCCCTGTGCCGCTCCGGGGTCGACAAGGTGGCCTTCACCGGCTCCACCGCGACCGCTCGCAAGGTGATGGCCGCCTGCGCCGAGACGCTGACGCCGGTGCTGATCGAGGGCGGCGGCAAGGACGCCATGATCGTCGACAGCGACGCCGACCTGGACGCCGCCGCCGAGGCCTGCGTCTGGGGCTCCATGACCAACGCCGGCCAGACCTGCATCGGCATCGAACGCGTCTACGCCGTCGACGCGGTCTTCGACGCCTTCGTCGACAAGGTGGTCGCCCGCGCCGGCCGGCTGACCGTCGGACCGGACGGCGCCGACATCGGCCCGATCACCATGCCCAGCCAGATCGACGTGATCCGCCGCCACATCGAGGCCGCGGTCGGCTCCGGCGGTCGCGCCGTGCTCGGCGGCCCGGACGCGGTGCAGCCACCGTACGTGCACCCGACCGTGCTGGTGGACGTACCGGAGGAGTCGGCCGCCGTCCGCGAGGAGACCTTCGGCCCGACGGTGACCATCAGCCGGGTCCGCGACGCCGACGAGGCCGTGACACGCGCCAACGCCCTGTCGTACGGCCTGGGCGGTTCGGTCTTCGGCCGGCAGCGTGCGGTGGCCATCGCGCGGCGCATGCGCTCGGGCATGGCCTCGGTCAACTCGACCCTGACCTTCGCCGGGATGTCCACGTTGCCGTTCGGCGGCGTCGGCGACTCCGGCTTCGGCCGAATCCACGGCGAGGACGGTCTCCGCGAATTCGGCCGAGCCAAGGCCATCACGCGACGTCGGGCGCGGTCACTGCTGCCATCGATGACCTTCGAGCGCACCCCTGGCGACGTGGCACGCCTCGTCAAGGCCATCAAGGTGATGTACGGCAGATGAGTGTCGGATAGCCGATCTGCGGCCCGATCGGTGTATCCACATGTTTTTACGCCGTACGCACGGCGGTACATTGCGTTAAATGGGCCACAATGGTTTGCGCCACCGCCTTGTCGACAGTGACCAGTCGTGGAGTGCTCGGCAGCGGCGTCGTCGTTCGGAATGGCTGGCGCGCACCTTCCCCGACATCGGCGACATGCACGTCGTCGACCTCGGTGGCCGGCTGGGCACCTGGTACCGCGCCACCGTACGGCCGGCCCGGGTCACCGTGGTCAACCTGGAACCGCCGCCCGCCGCCGTACCCGAGTGGGCCCACGTCGAACAGGCCGACGCCTGCGACCTGCCAGCCCACGTCACCAAGGGCACCTACGACCTGGTCTTCTCCAACTCCGTGCTGGAGCACGTCGGTGGCCACGAACGCCGGCTGCGGTTCGCCGCCGCAGCCCGCGCGCTGGCTGATCGGCACTGGGTGCAGACGCCCTACCGGTACTTCCCCATCGAGCCGCACTGGATCGCACCGGGGATGCAGTTCCTGCCGATCCGGATGCGCACCGCGCTCGCCCGCCGTTGGCCCCTCGGGCACAAACCCACCCGCAGCCACGAGGCAGCCATCCACCAGGTGCTCTGGACCGAACTGCTGGACCGTTCGCAGATGCGCCACTACTTTCCCGACTCGACGATGCTCGTCGAGCGGGTGGTCGGCCTGCCGAAGTCGTTGATCGCCGTCCGGACCGGGGCGTGAGCTGGCTCAGAAGAGGGTCAGCTCGTCCTTCTCGATCCCGCGCAGCCGGTCGTAGTTGACGACCACGCACCGGATGCCCCGATCGGCAGCGAGCACCCGGGCCTGCGGCTTGATCTCCTGCGCGGCGAACACCCCGGTGACCGGGCTGAGTAGCGGGTCACGGTTCATCAGTTCCAGGTAGCGCGTCAACTGCTCCACCCCGTCGATCTCGCCGCGCCGCTTGATCTCGACGGCGACGGCACCGGAGTTCGCGTCCCTGCACAGCAGGTCGACCGGACCGATCGCCGTCATGTACTCGCGGCGCACCAACGTGTACCCCTCGCCCAGCACGCCCGGGTTGGCCGCCAGCAACTCCTGGAGATGCGCCTCCACCCCGTCCTTGCGCAGGCCGGGATCAACGCCCAGCTCGTACGAGGTGTCCTGGAAGACCTCCTCCAGGGTGATCCGCAGCTCCTCGCCAGCCTTGTTGACCACCCGCCACACGCCGGGGGCCTCCTCCAGCCGACAGGGCGGGCTCATCCAGTTCAGCGGCTTGTACGCACGGTCGTCGGCGTGAATCGACACCGACCCGTCCGCCTTCACCATCAACAGCCGGGTGGCCGGCGGCAGGTGAGCCGAGAGCCGTCCGACGTAGTCCACCGAGCACTTCGCAATGACCAACCGCACCCGACGAGGGTAGCCGAGGGGCCCGCGAGCGCCACCGAGCGGCACTGGCGCGTCGGTGCGATGCTGAGACCGTGTTCGAAGTCCTCACCGGTACCGGTCTCGCCGCCTCGGCGGGTCTGAACGCCTACATACCCCTGCTCGTCCTCGGCCTACTCGGCCGCTACACCAACCTGATCGACCTGCCCAGTGGCTGGACCTGGCTCGGCAACGGCTGGGTCATCGTCATCCTGGCCGTACTTCTCACCGTCGAGATGGTGGCGGACAAGGTGCCCGTCGTCGACCACGTCAACGACGTGGTGCAGACCGTCGTCCGGCCCACCGCCGGCGGCCTCGCCTTCGGTGCGGGCTCGTCGTCGGAGACCGTGACCGTCAGCGACCCGGGGAGCTTCTTCACCTCGCACCAGTGGGTGCCCGTGGCCACGGGGGTCCTACTCGCCTTCGGCGTACATCTGCTGAAGTCCGCCGCGCGGCCAGTCATCAACGCGACCACCGCCGGGTTCGGCGCACCGGTGGCCAGCACCGCCGAGGACGCGACGAGCGTGGTCATGTCCCTGGTCGCGGTCATCCTGCCGGTGCTGGTACTCGCCTTCCTGGTGGGGCTGGTCGGCTTCGCCTACTGGTTCCTGCGTCGACGCTCCGAACGCCGGCGGGAACGCCAGGCGGCTCGCGCCGCTGGCTTCCGCGTCTGACCTCCGGCTGCGGCGGTAGCGCTCACACCTTGAAGATCTGCCGGTACGTCGATGGCCGGCACCCCGGGTGGGGTGCCGGCCATCGGTTTGTCTTAGCTGTTCCAGTGCTGGCCAACCAGGTCGGTGGCCTGCTGCTCCCACTGGGCGTAGGCGTCGGGGTAGGCCGAGACCTGTACGGTCTGCGCGGCGTCGGTCAGCGGCATGTCCTGCCAGCCGTCGACCTGCTTGAGGCCCTTGAGGAACGCCGTCGTGGAGTACTCCGGGTTGGTGATCTGCTCCGGCGTGCCCCAACCCGAGGTCGGGCGCTGCTGGAACAGGCCGAGGGAGTCGTGGTCGTTGGCGTCACCCAGGTGACCCAGGTTCTCCAGCTTGGACTCCTGCAGGCTCGTCGCGATCGAGATGACCGCGGCCCGCTCGGGCAGGCCGGCCTTCTTCGTGGCCGCGATGATCGCCTTGACGTTGGTCCTCTGCTCGTCGTTCAGGGTGATGTGCGACTGGTCGCCCTGCGGCTTCGGTGCCGCAGTCTGCACCGCCACGGCGGCGGGCTTGGCCTCGACCGGAGTGGCGGCGTGGGCGGCGATCGGGCCGGCGAACACACCACCGGCGAACGCCAGACCAGCAACGGACAGCATGCTCTTACGGAAGATCGTGTTCATGGGGGTAGCTCCTTCGGGGGTCGGAAACACCCACACACCTGCTCGGGGGGATCGGGTGACGTGGGGATCAGCACCTCGTCCGGGCGCTTGAGAAGTCTCGGGTCGGCGGCCTGCGAGCGGGGGGCTCGTGGCGCCGGAACCGGGTGTAACGACCGGCTGACCGGGGTCATTTCCCGGGCTGCGCACCGGGCGGAACCGGATCAAGCCGGGCGGGCGGCGAGGCCCGCGGTCGTTCGAGGGACTGCACAACGACCCGGCCCGGTCCGCCATTCCCACCCGCGCGAACGGGCTGGCCGGCCGTGGTCCTGCGATCGTCAGGGTATGTAACGACCCCGGGCCCGCCACGATTCCGCCCGACGGATGCGGCCGGTCACACCCCCACAGCCACCCGGAACGGACATCGCACCCATCCGGCGCGATGGAGGCCGTGGACAGGTGGTGATCCGCCGACATCGGGGTCTCCGGGGCGGGTTGATGCCGCGATGTCGGCGATCTCGTGTCGGTCACGCCGATACGGGTATCCGCCCCGAACACCGGGGCCGACGCCGATCGCCAGACGGACATATCGGGCCCCAGCTGGACCGACAAATGCCTACGATCGTGACAAGCAAGCCTAAAGGAGGTCAGCATGACCACTGCGATGGAGATGCCCCGGGTCCAGGAGTGTGTGGTCGCTGCGTGCGCGTACAACCAGGGCGGTGACTGTCACGCGTTCGCGATCACCATCGGCAGCATGGACCACGCGCACTGCCACACCTTCGTCGAGTCACCCGTCCGGGGCGGGGTGGACGGCCTCACCGCACAGGTGGGTGCCTGCCAGCGTTCCGACTGCCGACACAACGAGCAGTTGGAGTGCCACGCGTCGTCCATCAAGGTCGGCCCGGACAACGACATGGCCGACTGCATGACCTACGCCGGCCGCTGACCCTTCGACGGACCCGGTCAGGGCAGGTCGTTGGCCTGCCGGATGACCGTCACCAGGTCGTCGATGATCCCGGTGAGGGCGAAGTCCTTCGGCGTGAAAACCCGGGCCACCCCGGCGGCGAGCAGGGTGTCCGCGTCGCCGGCGGGGATGATGCCGCCCACCACCACCGGCAGGTCCGCCCGGCCGGCGGTGCGCAACCCGTCGAGCACCGCGGGTACGGCCGCCAGGTGCGAGCCGGACAGCACGGACAGCCCGACCAGGTCCACGTCCTCCTCCACGGCGGCGGCCACGATCTGTCCGGCGGTCAGCCGAATGCCCTGGTAGACGACCTCGAAGCCGGCGTCGCGGGCGCGTACCGCGATCTGCTCGGCACCGTTGGAGTGCCCGTCCAGGCCGGGTTTGCCGACGAGCAGCCGCAGCCGGCCGGTGCCCAGTTCCCGCGCGGTGGCCGCGACCCGCTCGCGGACAGCCACGAGGCCCGGCTCACCGCCGCTGCCGGTGGCACCGGCCAGGCCGGTCGGCGCCCGGTACTCCCCGAAGACCTCGCGCAGCGCGCCGGCCCACTCGCCGGTGGTCACCCCGGCCCGCACACACTCGACGGTCGCCGGCATCAGGTTGGTGGTGGTCGCGGCGTCCGCGCGGAGCCGGGCCAGCGCCGCGTCGACCACTGCCGCGTCCCGGTCGGCCCGCCACCGGCGTACGCCCTCCATGGCGGCCGCCTCGACCGCGGGATCTACCTGCTCGACGGCCTGCGCACCGGCGGCGGTCAGCGGAGAGGCCTCGGTCTCGGTGTACCGGTTGACGCCGATCACCACGTCGACACCGGTCTCCATCCGGCGACGGCGGTCGGCCAGCGAGGCGACCAGCGCGCTCTTGAGGTAGCCGGTCTCCACGGCGGCCACCACGCCGCCCAGCTCCAACACGGCGTCCAGCTCGGCCCGTGCCCCGGTGACGATCTCGTCGACGAGCGCGGTCATCACGTGCGAGCCGGCGAACAGGTCGGGGTATTCGAGCAGGTCCGACTCGTACGCCAGGACCTGCTGCATCCGTAGCGACCACTGCTGGTCCCGGGGGCGGGGCAGGCCGAGCGCCTCGTTCCAGGCGGGTAGCTGCACCGCACGGGCCCGGGCGTCCCGGGACATCGTCACGCCGAGCATCTCCAGCACGATGCGCTGGATGTTGTTCTCCGGCTGCGCCTCGGTGAGGCCGAGCGAGTTGACCTGTACGCCGTAGCGGAACCGCCGCTGCCGGGAATCGGTCACGCCGTACCGGTCGCGGGTGATCTCCTCCCAGAGCACGCCGAAAGCGCGCATCTTGGCGATCTCCTCGACGAAGCGCACGCCCGCGTTGACGAAGAACGAGACGCGCTGCACGACGTCGCCCATCCGTTCGGCGGGCACCTGGCCGGAGTCGCGGACCGCGTCGAGGACGGCGACGGCGGTGGCCAGCGCGAAGCCGACCTCCTGCACGGGCGTCGCGCCGGCCTCCTGGAGGTGGTACGAGCAGATGTTGACGGGGTTCCACTTCGGCATCGCCGTCAGCGTGTGGGCGATGACGTCCGCGGTCAGCCGCAGCGAAGCCGCCGGCGGGAAGATGTACGTCCCCCGGGACAGGTACTCCTTGATGATGTCGTTCTGGGTGGTGCCGGAGAGCCTGTCGACGGTCCATCCCTGCTCCATCGCCACGGTCCCGTAGAGGGAGAGCAGCCACATCGCCGGGGCGTTGATGGTCATCGAGGTGTTCATCTCGGCGAGCGGGATGCCGTCGAAGAGCGCCCGCATGTCCCCCAGGTGGGCCACCGGCACGCCGACCCGGCCGACCTCACCGGCGGCCAGCTCGTGGTCGGGGTCGTACCCGGTCTGGGTGGGCAGGTCGAAGGCGACCGACAGACCGGTCTGGCCCTTGGCGAGGTTGCGGCGGAAGAGCGCGTTCGTGGCGGCGGCCGACGAGTGGCCGGCGTACGTGCGCATCACCCACGGGCGATCCCGCTCGGGCAACCGGCTCGGCGTCTCATCCATGGCCGGAGTCTAAGTTACCGTTCAGTAGAAGAGGTTGTGGAAAACCACACAGGTCCATGTCGAGGACGCCCGGGTGCGAAGCGCGCGCGGTGGCCCGGACCGCCATACCCCGGGCACCCGCCGATCGCCACCAGGACGCACACTGGACGTCATGGATGACGAGCTGGCCATCTCCGTCCGGGGGCTGCGCAAGGCGTACGGCGACAACGTGGCGGTGGCGGGCGTGGACCTCGACGTCCACCGGGGCGAGGTGTTCGCGTTGCTCGGCCCGAACGGCGCGGGCAAGACCACCACCGTGGAGATCCTGGAGGGCTACCGGCACCGGGACGCCGGCGAGGTGGCCGTGCTCGGCGCGGACCCGGCCCGACCCGACGCCGACTGGCGCTCCCGTGTCGGCATCGTGTTGCAGGGCACTGGCGAGTTCGACGAGCTGACCGTGGCCGAGGTGGTCCGGCACTTCTCCGGCTTCTATCCCGACGCCGACGACCCCGCCAAGGTGATCGAGCGGGTCGGGCTCGCCGCGAAGGCGAAGGCCCGTACGCACACCCTCTCCGGCGGCCAGAAGCGCCGCCTCGACGTGGCGCTGGGCATCATCGGCCGCCCCGAACTGCTCTTCCTCGACGAGCCGACCACCGGCTTCGACCCGGAGGCACGCCGCGAGTTCTGGGAGCTGATCCGCGACCTCGCCGCCGCCGGCACCACGATCCTGCTCACCACCCACTATCTGGACGAGGCGGAGACGCTCGCCGACCGGGTGGGCGTGATCGCCGGCGGCCGGCTGGTCGAGGTGGCCGCACCGAACCGGCTCGGCAACCGCCAGGAGTCCCTGGCGACGGTCTCCTGGCGTACCCCGGAAGGGGTTTGGGAGAGCGCGCAGAGCGCGACGCCGACGGCCCTCGTGGCCGACCTGGCCGCGCGCTACGGCGGCGAGGTCCCCGGGCTCACCGTGACCCGGCCGACCCTGGAGGACGTCTACCTCACCATGATCGGACAAGCGCGATGACGACCACGACGAAGCCGGCCACCCCGGTCACCGCCGGCCGCGGCCGCCCACCTCGCGCCGGCTCCCTCGCCCTACGCCAGGGCCGGCTGGAGATCACGCAGTTCCTGCGCAGCCGGGAGTCCGTGGTCTTCACGATGGGCTTCCCCATCATCATGATCCTGATCTTCGCGTCGATCTTCGACGGGACGATCGGCGGCGGGGTGCGGTTCACCCAGTACTTCATCACCGGCATGATCGCGACCGGTCTGATGACGGTGAGCTTCCAGAACCTGGGCATCTGGATCCCGATCGAGCGGGATCGGGGTGTGCTCAAGCGCTACCGGGGGACGCCGATGCCGAAGTGGGTCTGGTTCGCCGGCAAGGTGATCATGGTGGTGGCCATCGGGATCGCCGAGACCGTGCTGCTGCTGGCCGTCGCGGTGGCGCTGTTCGACCTCGACCTGCCCGGCAGCGCCGGGAAGTGGTTCACCTTCGGCTGGGTCTCCGTGCTCGGGGTGACCGCGTGCACCCTGTGCGGCATCGCCATCTCGTCGTTGGCCCGCACCGCCCGCAGCGGCTCGGCAGTGGTCACCCCGGTGGCCCTGGTGCTCCAGTTCATCTCCGGGGTGTTCTTCGTCTTCACCGACCTGCCCACCTGGATGCAGCAGGTGGCAGCGTTGTTCCCGCTCAAGTGGATGTGTCAGGGGCTGCGGGCGGTCTTCCTGCCGGAGAGCTTCGGGGCGCAGGAACCGGGCGGCTCGTTCGAGCTGGGGCGGGTGGCGCTGGTGCTGGCTCTGTGGTGCGTGATCGGTCTGGTGCTCTGCCTGACCACCTTCCGCTGGACCACCAAGCGCGACGGGTGAGCGGACCGACCGGGGCGGGCAGCGCCGCCCCGGTCGTCACCCACTCAGTACGTGTAGAAGCCCTTGCCGGTCTTGCGGCCCAGGTCGCCCGCGGTGACCATGCGCTGGAGCAGCTCCGGCGGAAAGAACTTCTCGTCGGCCGTGTCGGTGTAGATGTTCTTCGAGGCGTGCAGCAGCACGTCCACCCCGGTCAGGTCGGTGGTGGCCAGCGGACCCATGGCATGCCCGAAGCCCAGCCGGCAGGCCGTGTCCAGGTCCTCGGCGGACACCACGCCGGACTCGACGAGCTTGACCGCCTCCATCACCAGCGCGGAGATCAGTCGGGTGGTCACGAAACCGGCGATGTCCCGGTTGACCACGACGACCGTCTTGCCGATCTCCTCGGCGAAGGCCCGCGCGGTGTCGAGGGTGGCGTCGCTCGTCTTGTAGCCGCGCACCAGCTCACAGAGCTGCATCATCGGCACCGGTGAGAAGAAGTGCGTGCCGACGACGGCCTCGGGCCGCTCGGTGACCGCGGCGATCTGGGTGACCGGAATGGCCGACGTGTTGGTGGCGAGCACCGCGTCGGCCTTGCAGATCTTGTCCAGAGCCCGGAACACCTCGTGCTTGATCTCCAGCCGCTCGAAGACCGCCTCGACCACGATGTCCGCGTCAGCCGCGGCCTCCAGATCGGTGGTGGGGGTGATCCGGGCAAGCGTCGCCTCGACGTCGGACGCCTCGATCCTGCCCTTCTCGGCGAACTTCTCCAGCGACTTCCGGATACCGCCGAGCCCTCGGGTGGTGGCCGCGTCGTCCAGGTCGCGCAGCGTCACCTGCCAGCCCGCCTGCGCCGCCACCTGGGCGATGCCGGAGCCCATCAGCCCGGCCCCGACGACCGCGAGTCGACCCGCCATCTGCTACTCCCTCGCTGCGATTGAGTGCCTGCCTGCACCCTAGGGGTCTGTGTGAAACAGACCCTAGTCCGCGAGCCTGAACGATGGCTAAGTCGGTGGTCAGATCTCCAGCGACGGCTCCTCGGGCGCGGTTCCCCGCTCCACCGCCACCCCGAGCGCACGCAGGTCGGCCACGAAATCCGGGTACCCCCGGTCGACGTGGTGCACGTGCGAGACCTCGGTGGGCCCGTCCGCGCAGAGCGCGGCGATGATCAGCCCGGCACCGGCGCGGATGTCGGTGGCCCGTACCGGCGCTCCGGACAGCCGCTCCCGCCCCCGGACCACCGCGTGGTGCCCATCGGTCTTGATGTCCGCGCCCAGCCGCATCATCTCGTTGGCGAACATGAACCGGCCGTCGAAGATGTTCTCCGTGATCAGGGACGCGCCGTCGCTGACCGCGGCCAGCCCGATCGCCATCGGCAGCAGGTCGGTGGCGAACCCGGGGTACGGCAGCGTCACCACGTCCACCGCACGGGGGCGGTCGTCCATGCGTACCCGGAAGCCGTCACCGCGCGTCTCGACCAGACCGCCGGCCGCGACGACCTTGTCCAGCGCGACCTCCAGGTAGGCCGGGTCCAGCCCCGTCACCGTCACGTCGCCACGGGTCATCGCGGCGCCGAACGCCCAGGTGCCGGCGACGATCCGGTCCCCGACGGTGGCGTGTCGCACCGGGCGCAGGCCGGGCACGCCGGTGATCCGGAGGGTGGACGTGCCGGCGCCGGAGATCCGCGCGCCCATCTGGTTGAGCATCGTGCAGATGTCGACGATCTCGGGCTCCCGGGCCGCGTTGTCGATCATCGTGGTGCCCTGCGCCAGGACCGCCGCCATCACCAGGTTCTCGGTCGCGCCCACGCTGGGGAAGTCCAGCACGATGTCCGCGCCGTGCAGCCCGTGCGGGGCCTCGGCGATGACGAAGCCGTGCTCGCCGGAGATCTCCGCGCCCATCCGGGTCAACCCGGAGATGTGCATGTCCAGGCCGCGCGAGCCGATCGCGTCGCCGCCCGGGTGGGCGACCCGCACGTAACCCCGGCGAGCCAGCAGCGGGCCCAGCACGCAGATCGACGCGCGCAGCCGCCGGACGAGGTCGTAGTCGGCCTCCGCGCCCGGCTCCTCGGGTACGTCGATGGTCACCGAACGGGAGCGCGCGACCCCGCCCCGGGCCACCATCGGGTCGACGGGGTCGTCCGCGTCGAACCGGACGTCACAGCCCAGCCGCCGCAGCACCTCCCCCATGATCGCGATGTCGGTGATCCGGGGAACGTTGGTGATCACGCTGCGGCCGGGAGCGAGAAGCGCGGCGGCCATCAGCTTCAGCGCCGAGTTCTTCGCGCCGACCACGTGCACGGTGCCGGCCAGGCGGGCCGCACCGCAGACGCGGATGACGTCGACGTCGTTGACCGCCGTGTCACCGGCGTCGCCCGGGCCCACCACCGCCGGCCAGCCGGCTGTCGCGTCCGGTCGCGCGGGGATCGTCAGGTCGGGTATCCGTAGGCTGTGCGTCATGGCCGTCCACCTCACGCGCATCTACACCAAGGCCGGCGACGCCGGCATGACCAGGCTGAGCAACAACGAACAGGTCCCGAAGACCGATCCACGGATCGCCGCGTACGCGGATGTCGACGAGTGCAACGCGGCGATCGGTGTCGCGCTCGCCCTGGGCCAGCTCGACGAGGAGCTGCAAGTCGTCCTGGCGTCGGTGCAGAACGACCTGTTCGACGTCGGCGCCGACCTGTCCACGCCGGTCGAGCCGGAGCCGAAGTACCCGCCGCTGCGGGTCACCGAGGAGTACGTCGAGCGCCTGGAGGGCTGGTGCGACGAGTACAACGCGCGCCTGAGCAAGCTCGACTCCTTCATCCTCCCGGGCGGCACCGCGGGCGCGGCGCTGCTGCACGTGGCGCGGACCATCGCCCGACGAGCCGAGCGGGCAGCATGGGCGTTGGTCAGCCACGATCCGGACCGGACCAGCCCGCTCCCGGCAAAGTATCTCAACCGGCTCTCCGATCTGCTCTTCATCCTGTCAAGAACGGCAAATCCGGCGGGCGATGTGCTATGGGTGCCGGGCGGCAAGCGCTGATGATGGGCGCCGTGCTGGGATAGTTCCCGCTCCAGCCGCACTCACGCGTCGGCGGAGCTGCCACCTGGACCTGACCAGCGCGTTGATCGACTCCGGTTCGACGACGTCGGGGCATCCCCGCCACGGAAACACCCCGACGTCAAGAAAGCCGAGTCGATCAAACCCCCGGGCGACGCATGAAGGCGAGACTCACCGAACCGGTAACGGCAGGGTGATCGAAACCCGGACCGGACCGACGCACAGCGCCGCGGACGGGTTTCCGGGGCAGTCCGCCCGGGGCAGGGATCAAGCCTGACCGCCCGGAGCCGGGCGGGCTGCCCCGGAAACCCCAAACAGCGACCACGGAAACCCGCAGGAGCAGCCAGGAGAGCCAGGAGCAACCCACAGGGCAGATCAGGCAGCCGGCCAGTCCTGGGAGGCCAGACGCTGCGAGACCGCCCCCGGAGGGGCGGCCTCGAGCCAGGAGAGGAAGCCGGTGACGGTCGATCGCGCCATGGCGATCTCTACCGGTGCGTGGTGACTCGTACAGCGGAGGATCACCCAGTCGGCCGGCATGGAGAGCCGTTCCTGCCCTTCGGGCAACCGCCGACGCTCGACCGCGAGACCCTTGCGGGACAGGACCCGCTTGGGACGGAGTGCGAAACTGAACATCCGGTACCAGCGCAGTTCTTCACCGGCGAACCGGCCGAACCCCGGTGACCAACCACGCCCGTCGAGCACGGTGGTCACCCGAACGCTGAGCCGGATGATGCCACCGCTGCGGGTGACGACGGCCCGCCGGACGAAGAGCACGAGAAGCGCGACGAGGATGACGGCGACGCCGATCCCGATCCCTTCGACGATCTGCATCCGCGGTGTGGCTCAGCGGCTCTGCGCGGAAACCGGGGTAGCGCTCTCGGCCAGCACGGTGACGCCCTCGGCGCTCACCGAGAGGAAGCCGCCGGCCACGTCGTACGCGACCTGCTCGCCGCCGGCCAGCTTGATGCGAACCTGACCGGGCTCGGCGAGCTGGCCGAGCAGCGGCGCGTGACCCGGCAGGACACCCAGCTCGCCCTCGGTGGTCCGGGCGACGACCATCTCGGCCTCACCTGACCAGACCTTCTCCTCGACGGCGACGAGCTCGACGTGAAGCTGCTGTGCCACGCTGTCTCCTTGCTGCGGCGACGGATTGCCGAAAGTCTAGTCGTGCCGCCGAACCGCCCCCAACGCGGGTGGCGAGAGCTGCGCCACGCCTACTTGCTCTTGTTCTGGAATTCCGGGTGCTCGAGCAGGAACGGGTCCAGTTGTTCATTGTGCAGGGCGGTGAAGAACTCCGGGACGCCTGCCTGGAACTGCTCACCCTTGTAGGTCTTGCCCTCGAAGACCGGGCCGCCCGGCAGCTTGATCATCTGGATGGTGTTCGGGCGGATGTTCTTCAGGGCGAGCCCGAAGTCGACCACACTGTTGCCCCGACCGTTGAAGATCAGCGACTGGCCGGCGGCGCGGAGCACCTTGTCCAGCTTGATCGGATTGGCCACGACGTCGGCGCTGAACGCCTGGCCGACCATCGCCTTCACGAACTGCTGCTGGTGGCGCTGCCGGCCGTAGTCCGCGTCCGGAACACCGTTCTTCGGGTAGCGCTGCCGGACGTAGTCCAGGGCCTGCCACCCGCTGAGGTGATGGGTGCCCTTCTTGTAGATCGCCTGCGGGCCGACGTAGCCCTCGCCACGCGTGTTGCCGGGCCGGGGCTTGCCGTCCGGCTGCTTGTGCTCGGACTTCACGTCCCGCTCGACGTACATGTCGACGCCGCCCATCGCGTCGACGATCTTCTGAAAGCCGGTGAAGTTGATGATCGCGCCCGCGTCGAAGCGCTTGATGCCGGTGGCGTTCTGCACGGTGGTGGCCAGCAGTTCGAAGCCGCGCGCCGCGTCCGGGTTGCCGCCCGGCACCCGGCTCCCGAACGACATCGCGGCGTTGATCTTCGTCGTCTCGCCGCCGAAGTTGGCCTTCTTGAACGCGGGGATGTCGACGTAGAGGTCGCGCGGCAACGAGAAGAGGTAGGCCCGGTCCATCGACGCCGGAACGTGCAGCACCATGATCGAGTCGGCCAGCGGCGCAGCCGTCGGCGTACGCGGGTCGATGCCGACCAGCAGGAGGTTGAGCGGGCCCTTGATGTCGCTCTTCTTCTCCTTGGCGCCCGCCGCCTGGTCACCGAAGAGGTCGGCCTTGCCGACGGCACCCTCGTAGCGGGCCATCAGCACCTCGCTGCCGACGAGCGCCCCACCGCTGAGCACGGTCAGCACGAGGCCGAAGACGGTGCAGAGCTTGGCCCAGCGCGGCACACCCCGCCAGATGGACGACTTGTGGCCACGCTTGCCGGCCTTACCCACGCTCATCTCCGTTCGCTACGCCCACGTAGTGGAGACGGGCGCACGTCGTCGAAAGGTTGCAGAAGTCAGCGCCGTTCACGTGAACGCGCGGACCGACCGTATCTCGCGTACCGGTCGAGCGACGACCACGAGTAACGGACCGCGACGATGCTAAGACGTGAAGATGAACAAAAGACTGCCCCGACATTGCCGGGGCAGTCTTTTGCGGTACGGGTACGACGAGGGCTGTCAGGCCTTCATCAGCTCCTCAGCCTTGGCTTCCAGGTCCTCGAGACCGCCGCACATGAAGAACGCCTGCTCGGGGAAGTGATCGTACTCACCCTCGCTGATCTTGCGGAACGCCTCGATGGTCTCCTTGATCGGGACCGTCGAGCCCGGCACGCCGGTGAACTGCTCCGCCGCGTAGGTGTTCTGCGAGAGGAAGCGCTCGATCCGCCGGGCCCGGGCCACGGTGATCTTGTCTTCCTCGGACAACTCCTCGATACCGAGGATGGCGATGATGTCCTGCAGGTCCTTGTAGCGCTGCAGGATCCGCTTCACCTCGGTGGCGACCTGGAAGTGCTCCTGGCCGACGAACTCCGGGGCGAGAATCCGGGACGAGGACGCCAGCGGGTCCACGGCCGGGTAGATGCCCTTGTCGGAGATCGACCGCTCCAGGTTGGTGGTCGCGTCGAGGTGGGCGAACGTGGTGGCCGGGGCGGGGTCGGTGTAGTCGTCCGCCGGCACGTAGATCGCCTGCATCGAGGTGATGGCCTGGCCCCGGACGGAGGTGATCCGCTCCTGGAGCTCGCCCATCTCGTCGGCCAGGGTCGGCTGGTAACCCACGGCACTCGGCATACGGCCGAGCAGGGTGGAGACCTCCGAACCCGCCTGCGTGAAGCGGAAGATGTTGTCGATGAAGAGCAGCACCTCCTGCTTCTTCACGTCGCGGAAGTACTCCGCCATGGTGAGCGCGGAGAGCGCGACCCGCAGACGCGTGCCCGGCGGCTCGTCCATCTGGCCGTAGACCAGCGCGGTCTTGTCGATGACGCCGGACTCGGTCATCTCGGCGATCAGGTCGTTGCCCTCACGGGTGCGCTCACCCACGCCGGCGAAGACCGAGGTACCACCGAAGTTACGGGCAACCCGGGTGATCATCTCCTGGATGAGCACCGTCTTGCCCACGCCCGCGCCGCCGAACAGACCGATCTTGCCGCCCTTGACGTACGGAGCGAGCAGGTCGATGACCTTGATGCCGGTCTCCAGCATCTCGGTCTTCGGCTCCAGGTCCGCGAAGGCCGGGGCCTTGCGGTGGATGCCCCACCGGTCGTCGGCCTCGAACGTCTCGCCCTCTTTGAGGTTGAGCACCTCGCCGATCGCGTTGAACACGTGGCCCTTGACCGCGTCGCCCACCGGCACGCTGATCGGCTCGCCGCGGTCCCGCACCTCCGCGCCGCGAACCAGACCGTCCGTCGGCTGCATCGAGATCGCGCGGACCAGGTTGTCACCCAGGTGCTGGGCGACCTCCAGGGTCAGCGTCTTCTCACCGCCGGACAGGCTCACGGTGACGTTCAGGGCGTTGAACAGGGCCGGCATGCCGTCGCGCGGGAACTCGGCGTCGACGACCGGGCCGATGACCCGGACCACGCGACCCGTGGCCGTCTTGGTCTCTACTGGTGCAGTCATCACACTTCACTTCCCGACGCGGCAAGCGCGTTGGCGCCGCCGACGATCTCGCTGATCTCCTGGGTGATCCCGGCCTGACGGGCCGAGTTCATCTCACGCGTGTACTTCTCGATCATCTCTTCGGCGTTGTCGGTGGCGCTCTTCATCGCCCGCCGCCGTGCCGCCGACTCACTCGCCGCCGACTCCAGCAACGCCGCGTAGATCCGCGTGTTGATGTACCTCGGCAGGAGCGCGTCGAGCAGCGCCTCCGCCTCCGGCTCGAACTCGTACGCCGGCAGCAGCCCCTCGGAGCGCGGCCGGTCCTCGACCTGCATCGGACCGATGACCTTGGTGACCGGGTTCTGCGTCATCAGTGAGTGGAACTCGGTGTAGACGATGTGCAACTCGTCCACGCCCAGCACCCCGTCCGCGCCAGCGCCACCGTCGACGTCGTCCGCGCCGGCCGTGAACGCCTTGATCAGCGTCTCACCCACGGCGCGGGCGTCCTCGAACGACGGCTGCTCGCTGAACCCGGTCCAGTTCGCCTCGATCGGCCGGTCACGGAACCGGTAGAACCCGACGCCCTTACGCCCGATGACGTAGAGCACCGGCTCCTTGCCGTCCGCCTTGAGGCGTGCGATCAGCGACTCGGCCATCCTGATCGCGTTGGAGCTGTAACCGCCGGCCAGGCCACGGTCGCTGGTGACCAACAGGACGCCCGCCCGCCGCACCCGCTCGCGCGGGGTGAGCAGCGGGTGGTCGATCCGCGCGTTGGACGCCAGCGCCGTGAGCACACCGGTGATGGCCTCGGCGTACGGCAGGGACGCCTGCACCCGCGCCTGGGCCTTGGCGATCCGGCTCGTCGCCACGAGCTCCATCGCCTTGGTGATCTTCTTCATCGACTTCGCCGAGCGGATTCGTTGACGAAGAACGCGTACCTGGGCCGCCATCGGATCAGCTCTCGGCCGGGCGGTCGGTCGCGCCGTCGCGGAAGCGGGTCACCGTCTCGCGGTTCTCGTCGCCCTCGAGCGGGGCGGCCGGCGCGTCGTTGACCTTGCGCTCGTCCTCCTTGTTGAGGAAGACCTGCTTGAACTCCGCGATCGCGGTGTCCAGGGAGCCGGTGATGTCGTCGTTCCACTGGTTGTCGGCGATCGACGCGAGGACACCCTCGTGCTTGTGCCGCAGGTACTGGAGGAACTCCGACTCGAAGCGCCGCACCTCGCCGACCGGGATGTCGTCGAGCTTGCCCTCGACGCCGGACCAGACCGAGACGACCTCTTCCTGCACCGGGAACGGCGAGTAGTTCGACTGCTTGAGCAGCTCCACCAGACGCGAACCACGGTTCAGCTGGTTCTGCGAGGCCTTGTCCAGGTCGGAGGCGAAGGCGGCGAACGCCTCCAGCTCGCGGTACTGGGCCAGGTTGAGCCGCAGCGAACCAGAGACCTTCTTCATCGGCTTCACCTGCGCGGCGCCACCGACTCGGGAGACCGAGGTGCCGACGTTGATCGCCGGACGAACGCCCTGGTTGAACAGGTCGGTCTCCAGGAAGATCTGGCCGTCGGTGATCGAGATGACGTTGGTCGGGATGAAGGCCGAGATGTCGTTGGCCTTGGTCTCGATGATCGGCAGACCGGTCATCGAGCCGCCACCCAGCTCGTCGGAGAGCTTCGCGCAGCGCTCCAGCAGGCGGGAGTGCAGGTAGAAGACGTCACCCGGGTACGCCTCACGGCCCGGCGGGCGACGCAGCAGCAGCGACACGGCCCGGTACGCCTCGGCCTGCTTGCTCAGGTCGTCGAAGACGATCAGGACGTGCTTGCCGCCGTACATCCAGTGCTGGCCGATGGACGAGCCGGTGTACGGGGCGAGGTACTTGAAGCCGGCCGGGTCGGACGCCGGCGAGGCCACGATGGTCGTGTACTCCAGCGCGCCCGCCTCCTCCAGCTGCCCCTTGATCGAGGCGATGGTGGAGGCCTTCTGGCCGATGGCGACGTAGATGCAGCGAACCTGCTTCTTCGGGTCGCCGGTGCGCCAGTTGTCCCGCTGGTTGAGGATGGCGTCCAGCGCGACGGTGGTCTTGCCGGTCTTGCGGTCACCGATGATCAGCTGCCGCTGGCCCCGACCGATCGGGGTCATCGCGTCGATCGCCTTGATGCCGGTCTGCAGCGGCTCGAACACCGACTGCCGGGACATCACGTTCGGAGCCTGCAGCTCCAGCTCGCGGTAGCCCTCGTCGGCGATGTCGCCGAGCCCGTCGATCGGCTGGCCGAGCGCGTTGACCACGCGGCCGAGGAAGGCGTCACCAACCGGAACCGAGAGCACGCGGTCGGTGCGCTTGACCCGCTGCCCCTCCTCCAGCTTGGCGGAGTCACCGAGGACGACCACGCCGATCTCCCGCACGTCGAGGTTCAGCGCCACGCCGAGCGTGCCGTCCTCGAACTCCAGGAGCTCGTTGGTCTTGGTCGAGGGCAGGCCCTCGACGTGGGCGATGCCGTCGCCGGTGTCGGCGACGGTGCCGACCTCCTCGCGGGAGACGTCGGACGAGTAGGAGGAGACGTAGCGCTCCAGGGCGCCGCGGATCTCCTCCGTCGAGATGGTCAGCTCGGCCATCCTCTGCTTCCTTAAAATTCAGGGGCCCGGGATACCTAGTACCAACCGGTCCGAATGGCGTCTGTCAATCCAGGCGCTGGGCGGCGGAACCGCCCGGTTGCTGGGCGGTGAGCCGTTCAGCGCTTCGCGAGCGCGTTGCGGGTCTCGTTGAGGCGGCGCAGGATGGTGCCGTCGTACAGGTCGGAACCGACCCGGACACTCACTCCACCGAGAACGGCGGGGTCGACCGTCTGCTTGACGGACACCTCTCGACCGTATATCGCGGTGAGGCTCGCACCCAGTCGACGCTCGTCCTCGTCACTCAACGGGGCCGCGACGGTCACGTACGCCACCTGCCGGTCACGCCGGTCGGCGGCCAGCTCGACCAGCCGGGTGAGCGCCCCGCTGAAGGAGCGTCCCCCGAAACCGCCGAGCGCCGCCTCGACGAGGCGGACGGTGACCGGACGGGCCTTGTCGGCGAGCAGCTCGCGGGCCAGGGTGGCCCGCTGCTCGACCGGGGCGACCGGGTCGGCCAGCGCGTTGCTCAGCGCCGGCTGACCACCCACGACCTGGCCGAAGCGGAACAGCTCGTCCTCGACCTCGCCCAGGTCGCCGGCGGAGTCGGCGCTGGCCAGCAGCGCCTCCACGCCGAGGCGCTCGGTGCCGTCGAGCAGTTCCGACGGTGCCGACCACCGGCCGGAGACCAGCGTCACGAGCAGGTCGAGCGCGTCCGCGCCGATCCGCCCGCCCAGCATGTCGCCGAGCAGCGCCCCGCGGTCCTCGCCGGAACGGGCCGGCTCGGAGAGCGCCCGGCGCAGCCGCGGCTCACGCCGCAGCAGGGTCGCCACGGAGAGGATGGCGTCGGCGGTGGAGGCCACCGCCGACGGCTCCGCGCCGCGGACGTACGCGTCGAGGCGCTCGGCCGCGATCTTGTACGACTCCCGGCTGGCGGCCTGCATCAGCGGGCCCCCGTGCTCTCGAGACCGCTCAGGAACCGGTCGACAGTGCCCTTGCGCCGCGCCTCGTCGGTCAGCGACTCGCCGACGATCTTGCTGGCCAGGTCCACCGCGATGGTGCCGACCTCCGCGCGCAGCTCGCGCACGATGGTGGCCCGCTCGGCGGCGAGCGCGTCCTTGCCCGCCTGGATGACCCGGTCGGACTCCTCCCGCGCCTTGGCGAGGATGTCCTGCCGGATGCCCTCGGCGTCGGCCCGCGCGTCGTCACGGATCTTGGCGGCGTCGGTCCGAGCCTCGGCGAGCTGGGCACGGTACTGCTCGAGCAGCTGGTTCGCCTCGGCCTGCGCGGCCTCGGCGCGCTTGATGCCGCCCTCGATCGCGTCGACCCGAGCCTGGAACGTCTGCTCCATGCGCGGGAAGACGAACTTCATCAGCACGAAGCACAGCACGGCGAAGGCGATCGTGCCGACCACGATCTCTTGCCAGATCGGAATGATCGGGTTGTGGCCCGACTCACCACCCTCGGCGGCGAGGAGGAACAACATGGGTGACCTCCCGGTCGGAAGGGGCGGAATCAGCCGGCCCAGATGAAGCCGAAGGCGATGCCGAACAGCGCGAGCGCCTCGATGACGGCGAAGCCGATCCAGACGTACGGCAGGGTCATGCGCGACGACTCGGGCTGCCGGGCGGTCGACTGGATGTAGGCGGCGAAGACCAGGCCAACGCCGATGCCCGGGCCGATGGCGGCGAGACCGTAGCCGATGGCAGCGGTGCTACCGGTGACCTCGGCGAGAACGCTAGCGTCCATTGGTGTGGTTCCTCCTGGTTATCACGCGTGACTCTCACGCGGGACGACAACGGTTGGTGCGTGGATCAGTGCTCTTCGGCGAGAGCGCCCTGGATGTAGCTGGCGCTCAGCACCGTGAAGACGTAGGCCTGCAGGACGATGACCAGCGCTTCGAGAAGGGTCAGCGCCACGGTCATCACCCAGGAGACCACCGACACCGGCGCCAACCAGGCGTTGGCGTTGAGCATCGCGAAGCCGCCGAGCGTGAAGACCAGCAGGAGCATGTGGCCGGCGAACATGTTCGCGAAGAGACGAACGGCCAAGGAGAACGGCCGGATGATGAAGGTCGAGAACGCCTCGATCGGGATCAGCAGCGGCAGGATGTACCAGGGCGCCGGCGGGATCAGGGCGTGCTTGAAGTACTTGGCGAAGCCGTGGTGCCGGATGCCGATGTAGTTGAACAGCACGTAGCTGATCACCGCGAGGATCGCCGGGAAGGCGATGTGCGAGTTCGGCGAGATCTGGAAGACCGGGATGATCGCGAACGCGTTCGTCAGCAGCACGAAGCAGAAGAGCGTGGTGAAGTACGGCGCGAACCGCACGCCCGCGTGCCCGATCATGTCGACCGCGATGTTGTTCCGCACGAAGCCGTAGATCGACTCGGCGAACCACTGCTTCTTGGTCGGCACCAGCTTCGGGTTGCGGTAGGTCGCCAGGAAGAAAATGATCAGGACACCGACCGCGATCCAGATCATCAGCGTGAACTTGGTGAACCAGTAAGAGTTCTCCGCACCCCAGGGCAGGATGCTGGGCAGGTAGAAGTCCTCCTTGCTAGGTGGGAATTCTGCCTGGCCCGCTGCCAGGACGTTCGCCTGTCCGAACACCGCGTCCCTTCCTAAGTAGGCGTGCCGAGTCGGCGGATGACCAGGATGACTCCCCCAGCCATGCCGAGCACGAAGCCGATCCCGGTGGCGACGCCACCGGTATCGAGCCACTGGTCGACCAGCCAGCCGATGAAACCCCACACGAGCATGCCTCCGATGAGGTAGCTCAGCGCGGTCCAACCCTGACCGGCGCCGGACGGATAGTCGTCCGGTTGACCGGCGGGACGGGGGGTTTGGTCATCAGCCATGACGGGGCGAACGATATCAGCCGGGAAGACGAGGCTGTGCCTCACCCCCCGCACAACCGTCGTTGTGTGGGCTTCTCGTGGGCGCCGTCGTCTGTGGGCACGCTACTCCCCTTCCGCCCGTCGGAAAATGACCGGAGGCCGACACATTGCCGCGCGTCCGATAGGTGGGACACCCCGAGTCGATGACCAGGTCAGCCGGAGCGGCGGGCGTGCACCGTGGTCAGCCACCAGAGGTGCGCCGCCGTCCACACTGCCACCCCGGCGACGATGCCGAGGCAGAGCGGGATCAACCCCGCCCAACCGGTCGACGCCACCGCCACCAGGACGACACCCAACAGGGTGAACTTCAGCACGTAGAGCCCCACACCGAGCGGCAGCAGCAACTGCGGGTTGACCTGGTCGGCCCGCGCCAGCACCACTGTCGTGAGCGTGTAGCTGAACACCGTCACGCCCACCCCGGCCGCCGCGCCGAGCGCGGCCGACGCGCCACCGGTCACCCCGCCGACCACGGCCGCGACCACCGCCAGCGCCGCCGACGCGGCCAACAGCACCGGCAGGTGCCGCAACCGCCACCGCCGGTCGGCGGCGGGCTCGACCACCCCGGGCTCAGCCACGGGGGTACGCCGGGAAGGCCGCGACCAGTTCGGCCACCTCGGCGCCGATCGTGGTCAGCGCGTCGACGCCACCCGGCTCACCCGGGTTCGTGCGCACCGCCCGCGCGATCAGGGCGGCCACCTGCCGCAGCTCACCCTCGCGCATGCCCTGCGTGGTGACGCTCGGCGTACCGACCCGGATACCCGAGGCCACCAGCGGCGGCTGCGGGTCGTACGGGATGGCGTTCTTGTTGAGCGTGATCGAGGCGGCGTCGCAGCGTGCCTCCGCCTCCGCGCCCGTCACCCCCAGCTCCCGCAGGTCGATCAGCGCGAGGTGGGTGTCGGTGCCACCGGACACCGGGCGCATCCCCTCGTCGGCCAGCCCGGCGGCGAGCGCCTGCGCGTTGCTGACCACCTGCCGGGCGTACGTCTGGAACTCCGGCTGGGCCGCCTCGCGCAGCGCGACCGCCTTGGCCGCGACCGCGTGCATCAGCGGGCCGCCCTGGGTGAACGGGAAGACGGCCTTGTCGATCCGCTGGGCCAACGACTCGCGGCACAGGATCATGCCGCCGCGCGGGCCGCGCAGCACCTTGTGGGTGGTGGCGCAGACGACGTCGGCGTACGGCACCGGGGACGGGATGGCCCGGCCGGCGACCAGGCCGATGAAGTGGGCCGCGTCCACCATCAGGTACGCGCCGACCTCGTCGGCGATCTCCCGGAACCGCGCAAAGTCGATCAACCGGGGGTACGCGGTGGCCCCGCAGATGATCAGCTTGGGCCGGTGCGCACGGGCCAGGTCGCGGACCTCGTCGTAGTCGATCACCTCGGTGTCCGGGCGGACCGGGTAACCGACCGGGTGGAACCACCTGCCGGAGAAGTTCACCCTGCTGCCGTGGGTCAGGTGCCCACCGTGCGGCAGGTCCATCGCCAGCACCGTGTCCCCCGGCCGCACCAGCGCCGCGTACGCGGCCAGGTTGGCGCTCGCCCCGGAGTGCGGCTGGAGGTTGGCGTGCTCGGCCCCGAACAGCTCCTTCGCCCGGGCGATCGCGATCTCCTCGGCCCGGTCCACCTCGGCACAGCCGCCGTAGTAGCGCCGGCCCGGGTAGCCCTCGGCGTACTTGTTGGTGAGCGTCGAGCCGAGCGCGGCCAGCACCGCCGGCGAGGTCAGGTTCTCGCTCGCGATCAGTTGCAGGCCACCCCGCAACCGGTCCAACTCGCCGAGGACCACCCCGGCGATCTCCGGATCGGTGGCCCTGAGCTGGGCGAAATCCGGCCCCCAGAAGGTGCTCGTCTCGGTCTCCACAGCGAACGAGTCTAGGGCCTGTGGCACATGGGCGGCCGAGCCGAGGGGGAGTCCGGGCGGCAATCCGGCAAGGCGTCGTCCGGGCCCGCCGCAGGCCGGCCAGTTCTTGTGCAACAGGCCTTCGGGAGCCGCACACTGGAAGCCGTGAGATGCCTCGTCACCGGAGCCACCGGATACATCGGCGGGCGGCTGACGCCGCTGCTGCTCGCCGACGGGCACACCGTACGTTGCCTGGCCCGCAAGGCCGTACGCCTGCGCGACGTGCCCTGGGCGGCGGCGGCCGAGATCGTCGAGGGTGACCTGAGCCGGCCCGAGACACTGGCCGCAGCCTTCGCCGACGTGGACGTCGCGTACTTCCTGGTGCACTCGCTCGGCCGGAAGGACTTCGAGGCGGCCGACCGCACGGCGGCGACGAACTTCGCGGCGGCGGCCCGCGCGGCAGGCGTACGCCGGATCGTCTACCTCGGTGGTCCGGAGCCGGCAGCCGACGCCGAGGTCCCCTCGCCGCACCTGCGGTCCCGGGCCGAGGTGGGCCGGATCCTGCTGTCCAGCGGGGTGCCCACGGCGGTGCTCCGCGCGGCGGTGATCATCGGCTCCGGCTCGGCGTCGTTCGAGATGCTGCGCTACCTGACCGAGCGGCTGCCCGCCATGGTCACGCCACGGTGGGTCCGCAACCGGATCCAGCCGATCGCGGTCCGCGACGTGCTGCGCTACCTGGTCGGCTGCACCACGCTGCCCCCCGAGGTCAACCGCGGTTTCGACATCGGCGGCCCGGACGTGCTGACCTTCCGCGAGATGATGCAGCGCTACGCGCGGGTGGCCGGCCTGCGGCGGCGGATCATCCTGCCGGTCCGGCCCCTCACACCGTCGCTCTCGTCGCACTGGGTCGGCCTCATCACCCCGGTGCCGAACAAGATCGCCCGCCCGCTGGTGGAGAGCCTGATCCACGAGGCCGTCGCCCACGAACACGACATCGCCCGGTACGTGCCCGACCCGCCGGACGGCCTCACCGGCTTCGACGAGGCGGTGGCGTTGGCGCTGGCCAAGGTACGCGACGCGCAGGTGGAGACACGCTGGTCGACCGCCAGCGGCCCGGACGCGCCCGCCGAGCCACTGCCCAGCGACCCGGACTGGTCCGGCGGCACCGTCTACACCGACGTGCGGGAACGGGCGGTGGACGCGTCGCCGACCGCGCTCTGGCGCGTCATCGAGGGAGTCGGCGGCGAGCACGGCTGGTACTCGTTCCCCCTCGCCTGGTCGGTACGCGGCTGGTTGGACCGGCTGGTCGGCGGTGTGGGGCTACGACGGGGCCGGCGCGACCCGCACCGCCTCCAGGTCGGCGAGGCGCTGGACTTCTGGCGGGTGGAGGAGATCATCCCCGGCGAGTTGTTGCGGCTGCGCGCGGAGATGCGGCTACCCGGCCGTGCCTGGCTGGAGATGCGGGCGCTCCCGACCGAGGACGGCCACAGCCGCTACCAGCAACGCGCCGTCTTCCTCCCCCGCGGTCTGGCCGGGCACGCCTACTGGGGTTCGGTGACTCCGTTCCACGCGGTGATCTTCGGCGGGATGGCCCGCAACATAGCCCGCAACGCCGAACAAACCCCCTAGCCACCCCCACGCCACCCCACCCCCCACACCCACGCCCACCCGCTCGCCCAGACGCGCCCCTTGCTAGCGCCCACGCCCACCCCCACGCCCCTGCCCACGCCCACGCCCCTGCCGACGCCGATCTTGCACATTCTGTTGCCGTCTTGCCCGTTTGGAGTCTTAAGTCGCCACAGAAGGTGCAAGATCGCCGAGCCCGGGGCAGGACGGGGCGGGGGGTTAGTTTGTGGTGCGGGCGGCGGTCAGCTGGAAGGCGGCGCGTTCGCTCGGGGGGACGAAGTCCTGTACGGGCTGGTTTCGCAGGGCACTGGCGAGCACCTCACCCACCCCGGTCACCATGCGGGCCTGCACCGCCTGACCGACCGCGTCGCGCGGGTCGTCGGGGTTGGCGGCCATCGAGGCGACCGCCAACTGCGGGGTGAAGGCCACCACCGTCTCCGTCTCGTACCGCTCGGAGCTGCCGGTCTTGCCGGCCACCGGGCGGCCCAGTCGGGATCGCAGGTCGGGCGCCGTGGCGCCGTCGCACCGCCCGTACATCGACTGGTCGCCCACCGGGCAGCGGGCCGCGTCCGCCGCCGCCCGTGCCACGTCGGTGTCGAGCACCTGGCGGCAGTCCGGCTTGGCGGCGTCCACCGGACGACCGGCCGAGTCGCTGATCGAGACCACCGGCAGCGGCGCGCACCACGTCCCCTCGGCCGCCACCGTCGCGTACGCCGTCGCCAGGTCCAGCGGGGTCGTCGCGGCCACGCCCAGGGTGAACGGGCCCCAGTCCTTCGCGCCGTAGCGGGCCAGCCGCTCGTCGGAGTCGGCACGCAGCACGATGCCGAGCCGCTCGGCCATCTCCACCACCCGGTCCGCGCCGACCCGCTCGGTGAGCCAGGCGAAGTAGGTGTTCACCGACCTGCCGAACGCGGTCCACATGGTGCGGGGGCCGTCCATCGACGAGGGGCTGGCGTTGGACGGGCACCAGCGCCCGTCGCAGCTGCCCGGCCCGGTCACCGGGAAGCGGGTGAGTAGTTGCGTCGGCGCCGTGAAGTCGGTCGACAGCGGCAGGCCGGATTCCAACGCGGCCAGCAGGGCGAACAGCTTGAACGTCGAACCGCCCTGATACCCGCCGATGGCCCCACCGCCGGCGACGAGCTGGTTGACCGTGTTGGGGTGGTTCTTCTGTCCGACCGGGTTGTCCTTGACGCTGTAGGTGCGGTTCACCGACATTGCCAGCACCCGGCCGGTGCCCGGCTGCACCACGGCGGTCGGTACGGCCCGGGCCTCGGTCTGTCGGTAGATGCGCAGGACCTGCTCGGTGGTGGTCCGCTGCACTGCCGGGTCGAGCGACGACACGATGGAGAACCCGCCGCGGCGCAGCGTGCGCTGCCGCTCGTCGGCGCTCGACCCGAACGCCGACTGGCTGCTCCACCAGCGGGTGAACCAGTCGCAGAAGAAACCCCAGTCGTTGTGCCCGTCGGGCACACCCGTGCAGTCGTTCGGTGTCTCGCTGGGTTGCAGCTGCAAGGGCTCGGCGAGTGCCGCAGCTGCGGCATCGGCGGGGACCTGACCCGTCTCGACCAGGCGTTCCAGCACGTACGTCCGCCGCCGCAGCGCGCTGTCGGCGTCCCCGTTGATCGGGTCGTCACTGTCCGGCGACCGGACCAACCCGGCCAGCAGCGCGGCCTGGGGCAGGGTCAGCTCCGCGGGCGACACCGAGAAGTAGCGCTTGCTGGCCGCTGCGATCCCGTACGCCCCGGCGCCGAAGTAGGCGATGTTGAGGTAGCGGGTGAGGATGTCCTCCTTGCTCAACTCCCGCTCCAGCGCCAACGCGTACCGCATCTCCTGCAGCTTGCGGGCGGTGGTGATCTCGGTCGCCGCCTGGCGCTGCCGCTCGGTGAGCCGCGGGTCGCTGCCGAGCACGTTGCGGACGTACTGCATCGTCAGGGTGGAGGCGCCCTGCCGGGTTTTGCCGTCCCGCTTGTTGACCGTGAAGGCGCGTACCACCCCGCGTAGGTCCACCCCGCTGTGCTGGTAGAACCGGACGTCCTCGGCAGCCACGATGGCCTGGCGCATCACCGGGGCGACCTCGCGCAGCGGGACGTCCACCCGATCCTCCTGGTAGAAGGAGGTGATCAGGGTGGTGCCGTCGTTGGCGTAGAGGTTGGAGCGCTGCGCCGTGGGCGGCGTACGGAGCGTGTTGGGCAGCTCCGAGTACGGCGTGCTGAGAGCGCTGAAGCCGATACCGAAGACCAGGGCCGCGGGTAGGGCGGCACCGGCCAGCACCAGTCCGGCCAGCACGCCGGCGATCACCACGGTCAGCAGTTTGTCGAGTCGGGCCCGGATCATCAGCTCTCCCCGCAGGAGCCGGTCACGCTAGGACCCGTTCAGAATGACCCGCAACGCCCCTTTCGCCCCTGGTTTTCCTCAAACCCGGAGGAAACTCGCACGGCGCTCAGGGCAGCAGCGTGGCCGCCAGCGGGTGGACCGTCTCCTCGATCTCGTCCGCGACCCTGGTGAAGCACTGGTCGCCGCGCCCCCACGGATCATCGAGATCGTCGGTGGGCAGCGCGGAGGCGCCCAGCCTGTTGTCGTGTGCCGCCGCCACCAGGGCCACGCCCCGCGCGTACACCGCCTCCGGGGTCGCCTCGCCCGCCGGCAACGCGGCGGCGTCCACCGCGGCCAGCAGCCGGCCGAACTCACCCAGCACAAAGGTACGGGCCGCCGCGTCCGGACGGAGCGCCACCACGTACTCCTGCTGGTCGGCCGTGGCCGTCAGAACCAGGTCGGCGGCGTCGATGTGGTCCGAGCGCAGCTTGCGCGCCGCGAACCCGTCGACGTCACCGCCACGGTCGACGACCTGCCGCGCCGCCGGCGGGTTCATCTCCTCGCCCGCGTGCCAGCCACCGGTGCCGGCGCTGTGGCTGTGCAGCAACTCCTCGGCCGTGGCCAGGTCCTGTGAACGCCGCGCCAACCGTTCCCGCACCGCGAGGGCCAGCAGCCGCTCCGCCATCGGCGAACGGCAGATGTTGCCCATACACACGTGCAGGACGGTGAACGGGGGCACTCAGGCCCCCTGGACGTCGAGGAGGTCCGGTACGACGTCGCGCAGCTTCTCCAGCGGAATCGCGCCGGCCCGCAGCAACTGCGGCACCTCGCCGGTCAGGTCCACGATCGTGCTCGGCACCGGATCGGGGCAGGGCCCGGCCTCCAGGTACGCGCGCACCGAGTAGCTGAGCTGGTCGCGCGCCTCCTCGGCGGTCACCGCGGCCGGCTGGCCCGTCTTGTTGGCCGAGGAGACCGCCATCGGGCCGGTCTCCCGCAGCACCTCCAGGGCCACCGGGTGCAGCGGCATCCGCACCGCCACCGTGCCGGTCTTGTCACCCAGGTCCCACTGCAGGCTCGGCGAGTGCTCGACCACGATCGTCAGCGCACCCGGCCAGAACGCCTCCACCAGGTCCCGCGCCGCCGAGGGCAGCGAGAAGACCAGGCCGTCCAGGGTGTGCCGCGAACCGATCAGCACCGGCGGCGGCATCTGCCGGCCCCGGCCCTTCGCGTCCAGCAGCGCCTTGACCGCGTACGGCGTGAACGCGTCCGCGCCGATCCCGTAGACGGTGTCCGTCGGAAGGACGACCAGCTCGCCGTTCTTGACCGCCTCGATGGCCGCAGCGATGCCGCGGTCCCGATCTGCGGGCGATCGGCAGTCGTAGAGCATCACGGGGAGTCAGTCTGCCACGCCGGCCCGGACGCGGTGTGCTGGCCGTCCGCCCGTCGGAACGCCGTGGCGTACCGGGGGCGGCCGGCGAGGTCCGGATGCTCCGTAACAGCGTCGAAACGGCCGTCCCGGGCGAACAGCTCCGGCACCGCCACGTCGTGCGTGTCGTCGTGCTCGACCCCGATCACGCCGCCGGGTCGCAGCAGCGCCGCCGCCCGGTCGATCACCGGCCGGATCACCGCCAGCCCGTCGGCGCCTCCGAAGACCGCCTCCGCCGGATCATGCGCGGCCACCTCCGGCGGCACCACCACGGCCACGGGCACGTACGGCGGATTGCAGAGCAGCACGTCCACCCGACCCACCAGGCCCTCCAGCAGGTCCGCAGCGGTCACGTCGGCCTCGACCACCTCGATCGGCCGGTCCCCCGCAGCGGCCCGCTCAGCCGCGTTGCGGCGGAGCCACACCAGCGCCGCCGAGGACCGCTCGACGGCGATCACCCGCGCCCCGGGCAGCTCCTGCGCCACCGCCAACGCGATGGCGCCGGTACCGCTGCACAGATCCACCACCAGCGGTTCCGTTCGGCCCCGGCCCTGCTCGACACCCCAGCCGGCCAGCAGCTCCGTCTCCGGGCGGGGCACGAAGACGCCCGGACCGACCGCCAGCTCCAGGTGCCGGAAGCCCGCCCGACCGGTCAGGTGCTGCAACGGCTCCCGGCCGGCACGACGCCCGACCAGCTCGTCGAGCCGGGCCACCTGGGCGTCGTCCAGGTCGTCGGCGAGGGCCAGCCGTCCCCGGGGCACGTCCAACACGTACGCGGCCAACAGCTCGGCCTCCACGAGCGCCGGGCCCACCCCGGCCGCCGCGAGCACGCGGGCCGCCCGGGCCACCGCGGCGGACGGACGGGTACGACCTGTCCCTTCGGGGGGGTGTTGCGGCAGAGTGGTCACACGATAATCATGAAGCGTCGCGGACGACGCCATGAACGGGTGCGTCGAGGCGCACACGACGGGAGGTTGTGGGTGGGCTGGCTCGACCGGGTCCATGACCAGGTTGACACTCTCTCGCACGCCCGCGCTTTGCAGGAAGCAAGTCGCTCCGCGGAGTCGTACACCCTCCTGGAACGGGTGATCCGTACCACCTCGGACCCGGCGGCTCGCGCGGACGCCATGGTGCAGCGCCTCTCGGCGCTGATCAATCTCGGCCGGACGGCGGAGTTCACCCGGGCCATCGAGGAGGCGTCCGCAGCCGTCCGCGACCTCGCCGAGCCCTACCTGCACGGGCACCTCAACGCGCTGGCCGCCCTCGCCGCGCATCACCAGGGCGCGCTGGACCGCTGCGTCACCCACCTCGTCAAGGCCGCCCGGGCGCTGAGCGCCGTCGACGACCCGGACCGGGACACCGCCTGGGGCTGGCACGACCTCGCGATGGCCTACAGCTACCTCAGCTTCCACGGGTACGCCCTGGGCGCGATCGAACGTGCACGGCAGCTCGGTCTGACCGCCGGAATCCCGGAGGAGACGTTCGCCGCGCCGGGCATCCGGCTGCGTAACGCCGTGGCGCTGGACCACAACGGCGACAGTGACGGCTGCCTACGCGTGCTGCGGGACGTGGCGGCCGACCTGGCGCAGTTCGTCCACAGCGGGCGGGCTGGTCGTCTGCGTCCGAGCAGTCTCGCCGCGTACGGGTACTCGGCGGCACGGCAGGCAGCGCTCGGCGACACGCTGGAACCGCCCGGCGACGCCGTACCCTCCCGGCTCCTCACCCACGGCGGTGACAGCGCCCGCGCGCGGGACCTGCGGCAGCTCGGCATGGTCTGCCTGGCCGTCGCCGACGGTCGGCCCATCGAGGCGGTCACCCGGCTGGACACCATCCGGGTGTCCACCGAGACGCTCGGGGCGGCCGAGCCGGCCCGGCTGCGCAGCATCGCGCTGGCCCACGCCGGTGACCATCCCGCGGCCCACCGGGCCGACCGGCTGGCGTTCCGGCTCGCCGCGCAGCGCAACGACCGGCTCCGCGACGTCTACATCGACGGCATCGCCGCCCGTATCGACCACGAGGAGATGCGTCGGGAGGCGGCACGGTACGAGGGTGAGGCGTTGACCGACCCGCTCACCGGGCTGCCCAACCGACGTCGCCTCGAGCGGTACATCACCGCTGTCGTCACCCGGGGCGAGCGGGTCGTCATCGGCGTGTGCGACCTGGACGGCTTCAAGGCGGTCAACACCCGGCACGGCCACCACTCCGGTGACCTGGTGCTGCAACGCATCGCCGGAGTGATCAACCGGGTGATGCGCCGGGGTGACTTCGTGGCCCGCTACGGCGGCGACGAGTTCGTCGTGGTGCTCCCGGACACCGGCATGACCGAGGCCGCCGAGGTGGCCCGCCGGATCGAGGCGGCGGTCCGCAACGAGGACTGGGAGTCGCTGGTGCCGGGCACCCCGGTCGGGGTGAGCATCGGCTTCGCCGAGGTCTCCGGCGGAGGCGGGCTGCGCGACGCGCTCAGCGTCGCCTTCGAGCAGGCCGACCGGGAGATGCTGCGCGCCAAGTCACGGCCCCGCGCGAGTTGACCCCTCGGCGGGGTCGCTCAACGGCTGGCAGCGGTCAGCGCCGGGTCAGTTCGGTGTCGCCGGCGAGGCGGGCGGCGCGGTCGGCCTCGACCAGGGCGTCCAGCACCCCGTCCAGGTCGCCGGCGAGCGCCAGGTCCAGGTTGTACGCCGTGTAGCCGATCCGGTGGTCGGTGATCCGGTTCTGCGGGAAGTTGTAGGTGCGGATGCGCTCCGAACGGTCCACGGTGCGCACCTGCGCCTTGCGGGCGTCCGACGCGGCGGCGTCGGCCTGCTCCTGAGCGGCGGCGAGCAGCCGGGCCCGCAGGATCCGCATCGCCTGCTCCCGGTTCTGCAACTGGGACTTCTCGTTCTGACAGGAGACGACGATGCCGGTCGGGACGTGCGTGATCCGTACCGCCGAGTCCGTCGTGTTCACCGACTGGCCACCCGGACCGGACGAGCGGAACACGTCGATACGCAGGTCGTTCTGATCGATGGTGACGTCGACGTCCTCGGCCTCCGGCAGCACCAGCACCCCGGCGGCGCTGGTGTGGATGCGGCCCTGCGACTCGGTGACCGGTACGCGCTGCACCCGGTGCACGCCGCCCTCCCACTTGAGCCGCGACCAGACGCCGTTCCCGCCCTCCGGCACGCCCTTCGTCTTGATCGACAGGGAGACGTCCTTGACCCCGCCGAGGTCGGAGTCCTGCGCGTCGATCACCTCGGTGATCCAGCCGTGCCGCTCGGCGTACCGGGTGTACATCCGCAGCAGGTCGCCGGCGAACAGCGCCGACTCCTCACCGCCCTCGCCGGCCTTGATCTCGACGATCACGTCCTTGGCGTCGTGCGGATCGCGAGGGATGAGCAGCTCGGCCAGGCGCTCCTCCAGGGCCGGCACCGACGCCGCGATGGAGTCCGCCTCGGCGGCGAACGAGGGATCCTCGTCGGCCAGTTCACGGGCCGCCGCCAGGTCGGCGCGGGCCTGCTCCAGTTCGCCGGCGGCCTTGTGCAGCGGCACCAGCTCGGCGTACCGGCGACCCACCCGACGCGCGGTCGCCTGGTCGGCGTGGATGGCCGGGTCGGCCAACCGCTTCTCCAGCTCCGCGTACTCGTCGAGGAGGCCGGCCAGACGCTCGCTGCTCATGCTGCGGATGCTCCTTCGACGGTGCGACACCGGACTCGGCCCGATGGCCGACGGCGCGTGGAAACAGGCGAAACGCGGACGGCGCCCGTGTCCGGCGGTAAACCGGACACGGGCGCCGAACGGGGAGTTACTTGGCCTTCTTGGCCTGAACCTTGGCGTACTTCTGCTGGAACTTCGCGACCCGACCGGCGGTGTCGAGAACGCGCTGCTTACCGGTGTAGAACGGGTGGCAGGCGCTGCAGGTCTCGACGTGGATCGCCCCGCCCTTGGCGGTGCTGCGGGTCGTGAACGTGTTACCGCAGGAGCAGCTGACCTCGGTGGTCACGTACTCCGGGTGGATGTTTGCCTTCATCTCGCCTCGGTCCTCTCGTTGGTGGTCGCCGGGTCGCCGTCATCACTCGTCGCGCCGTACGCGACGGGCTCGGGCGTGAACCGGAACCGGTGGCCGACTGACCAGTGTGCCATGGGCCTGAGCCGACCCGGCAATCGGGCCGCACACCTCGTCCGGCATCGTCAACACGTACCTCCCCGTCCGCATTCCCGCCACCCGGGCGGGCTATTCGCTCCGCCGTGCGTACCCCGCGGGGGGTACGGCTCTGCCCCTCGCCCCGGCCCTCCGGCCGCCCCCTGCGCCCCCTTTGCTCTGCTTCAGCGGACGCAACGGTTCGCGCCGCTCTCTGTTGCGTCCGCTGAAGCAGAGCAAAGGACGTGTGGAGCACAGGTGGGGTGGGCCGGGGTGGCTTGGGTCCGGAAACGAAGAGAGGCGGGGGGGGGGGGGGCCCCCCGCCCCCCCCGGGGGGGCCCCCCCCCCCGGGGCGCCCCCCCCGCCGCGACAATACGCAAAGCAACAAGAAAAACAATTTTGTGGGGGGCAGCGGGT
>NZ_JBICTE010000001.1:53198-69748 GCF_043197485.1 Micromonospora sp. NPDC049102
CCAGGACTTTTGGGTGTGGGGGGGGGGGGGGGGGGGGGGGGGGGGGGGGGGGGCCGGCCCGGGCGGCGGGCCCGCCCCCCCCCCCCCCCGCCTCTCTTCGTCGGTCGGTCACCGACGCAGGGTCACTCCCCCGGCGTCGACTTCGCGATCTGCATCAGGAACTCGATGTTGGTGCGGGACTGCTTGAGGCGGTCCAGCAGCAGATCCATCGCGGCCTGCGAGTCCAACGAGTGCAGCACCTTGCGGAGCTTGTGGATGATGGCCAGCTCCTCGGGCGCGAGCAGGACCTCTTCCTTACGCGTACCGGACGGGTTGATGTCGATGGCCGGGAAGGTCCGCTTGTCGGCGATCTTCCGGTCCAGCTTCAACTCGGCGTTACCGGTGCCCTTGAACTCCTCGAAGATGACCGTGTCCGCCATGGACCCGGTCTCCACCAGCGCCGTGGCGATGATGGTCAGCGACCCGCCGTTCTCGATGTTGCGGGCCGCGCCGAGGAACCGCTTCGGCGGGTAGAGCGCGGTGGAGTCGATACCACCCGACATGATCCGACCGCTGGCCGGCGCCGCCAGGTTGTACGACCGGCCGAGCCGCGTCACCGAGTCGAGCAGCACGACGACGTCGTGCCCCAGCTCGACCAGGCGCTTGGCCCTCTCGATCGCCAGCTCCGCCACCGTGGTGTGGTCCTGCGGCGGACGGTCGAACGTGGCCGCGATGACCTCGCCCTTGATCGACCGCTGCATGTCGGTGACCTCTTCGGGCCGCTCGTCGACCAGCACCACCATGAGGTGGCACTCCGGGTTGTTGCGGGTGATCGCGTTGGCGATCGCCTGCAGCACCATCGTCTTACCCGCCTTCGGCGGAGACTGGATGAGCGCCCGCTGGCCCTTGCCGATCGGCATGACCAGGTCGATGACCCGGGTGGTCAGGATGTGCGGCTCGGTCTCCAGCCGCAGACGCTCCTGCGGGTAGAGCGGAGTGAGCTTGTAGAACTCCGGACGACGCCGCGCCTCGTCCGGCTCCATCCCGTTGATCGTGTCCAGCCGCATCAGCGGGTTGTACTTGTCCCGCCGCTGGTCGCCGGTGTTGCCGCCCTCGCGGGCCGCCCGCACGGCACCGGTGATCGCGTCACCGCGACGCAGGCCGTACTTCTTGATCTGGGACATCGAGACGTACACGTCGTTCGGGCCGGCCAGGTAACCGGTCGTCCGCACGAAGGCGTAGTTGTCGAGTACGTCGATGATGCCGGCGACGGGGACGAGCACCTCGTCCTCGCCGACCTGCGGCTCACGACCGCCGGTCTCAGCGCCGGTGTCCCCGCGCTCGCCACGGCCGCGCCGACGGTCCCGGAAGCGACTGCGCCGGCCACGCCGACCGCCGCCCTCTCCGTCGTCGTCGTCGCTGTCGCGCTCGACGCGCTGACCACGGTCGTTGCGGTCGGCCCGCTCCGAACGGTCGTTGCGGTCACCACGCTCGGCCGCCCGCTCGCCGCGGTCGTTGCGCTCGGCACGCTCGCCCCGGTCGGAGCGCTCGGCCCGATCGTTGCGCTCGGCCCGGTCGCCGCGATCACCCCGGTCGTTGCGGTCACCACGCTCGGCCCGCTCGGCCCGCTCGGAACGGTCGTTGCGGTCGGTCCGCTCGGAACGGTCGGCCCGCTCGGAACGGTCGTTGCGCTCGGCCCGCTCGGAACGGTCGGCTCGCTCGGTCCGGTCGGAACGGTCGTTGCGCTCGGCCCGGTCGCGGCGGTTCTCGCCACGGTCGGAACGCTCGCCGCCCTCCACCTCTTCGGTGCGGGCCTCGGCGCCGCGCGGTGCCTCCGAGGCGTTGACCTCGGGGGTACGGGCCTCCGCCGCAGCAGTCCGGCTGCGCCGGGAGCGACCACGGCTCTCGGTCTCGGCGGCCGGCTCGGCCGGCGCCTGGTCGGTGCCGCGACCCTCGGCCGCCGGGCGATCCACGCTCTCCCGCACCTCCTCACGGGCCGGAGCAGCCGCAGCGGCGACCTCGGCACGCGGTCGAGGGGTTCCGGCGGCGTTGCCGCCCTGCCGCTCGGAGATCGCGGCGATCAGCTCACCCTTGCGCATGCGAGCAGTGCCGGAGATGCCGAGCGACGCAGCCAGGCTCTGCAGCTCTGGCAGCAGCATCGCCGACAGACCGGTACCGCTGCGCCGACGACGGGCGGGAGCGGCAGCGGTGGCATCGCCAGCGACGTTGGAAACATCCGACGTCACGTCGGTGGTGTCGCTCAATGGATTCCTTCCCTCGATAAAGGCCGGGACTGCCCGGAGTCGGAGCTCAGGTGGCCGGGCGGCCTCGGTGCACCCGCCTCGCAAGGACGCGTCGCGGGAGTCTGTGACACAGCAGCCGGTGGTTTCCCGACCCACCAAAGGGCGGTGGGCAGGTCTCGCCGCCTGCGGCGACCTGTGGAAACTGCGGTGCGGCGTGGGCCTTGGCAGGGGTGACGGGCTGACCGCCGAGAGCTTCGGGGGTGCGCCGCCCCGCAGGAGATCGCGTGCTTCGCGGCTGTGCTAGGTCTAGAGCGTAATCAACTCTTCCGACCTGCGGCAACAGGGTCCCGCTCGGCGTGTCCAAGTCTACCCCGGGCAACCCGTGCGCCGCTGACGTCTATCGGTAACTTCCAGATCTGCCAGTCTGTTCCCTCGTCGAGGCCTGTCGGCGGCTCGCCGAACGCCAGCACACTGGGCCCGGCCCCAGAGACCACAGCCGCCACACCAGCCGCTCGCAACGCCCTGACCAGCGCCGACGTGCCCAGCATCCCTGGTGCCCGGTAGTCCTGGTGCAGGCGGTCGACGGTGGCCGGCAAGAGCAGCGCCGGGTCCGTGGTGAGCGCGTGCACCAGCAACGCAGCCCGTCCCGCGGTCATCGCGGCGTCGGCGTGGGGCACGGTGGCCGGCAGCGCCGCCCGCGCGGTCGCGGTCAGGCCCCGCTCGGAGGGTACGAAAACCGTGGGTCGTACGGTGTCGGCGACCGGCAGGGACACCGCACGGGCGCCGCCCGGCTCGGTCCAGGCCACCGTGAAGCCGCCGAGCAGGCACGGCGCCACATTGTCCGGGTGGCCCTCGATCTCGGCGGCCAGTCGAAGGACTCCCAGCTCGTCCAGCAGTCGCTCGCCGTCCGCGACGAGAGCACGGGCCAGCAGCACCCCCGCGACGATGGCGGCCGAGGACGAGCCGAGGCCGCGCGCCTGCGGTATCCGGTTGACGCACTCGACACCGAGGCCGGCGGGCTGCGCACCGAGGACGTCGAACGTGGCGCGCATGGCCCGCACCACGAGATGCTGGTCGTCGTCCGGCAGCTCACCGGCACCCTGACCGGTGACGGTTACCCGGACCCCGCCGGACGACACCTCGGCGGACAGGTCGTCGTAGAGCCCGAGGGCGAGCCCCAGCGCGTCGAAGCCCGGACCGAGGTTGGCACTCGTCGCGGGAACCCGGACCCGGACCGGCCCGGCGGTGAAGTTCGTCGGCACGCGCTCATGCTAGGGCGCGGCACCGACGATCCGTTCGGTCGCCCGCACCATGGGACCGGTTCGCGTCTCAGCCGGCCGGGTCGGGGACCGGTTCGGCGGCCGGATCGGTAAGCGAGAGACGGCGGGTGGCGATCCGCCAGCCGATCGCGTACACGACCGTGACCAGTCCGCAGCCGGCCAGCACCACCCGCTCGTCCACCACGTCCACGACCAGGGCCACCGCCAGTTGACTCACCGAGATGGCCAGCGTCGCGAGCATCATGTCGGTGGCGAAGACGCGCCCGCGCAGCCGGTCCGGCACCTCGCCCTGCAGGGCGAAGTTCGACATCACCCAGTTGCTGCCGCCCGCGAAGTGCGCCACGAACACCAGCAACAGCACCAGCGGGAACCAGCGCACCACCGACGCGCCCACATAGGACAGCCCGTAGAGCGACATGGACAACGCGAGCCCCGGCAGCAGCCAGGACCGGTTGGTCAACACCCGACGCATCAGGATCGGCCCGACCAGGGCACCGGCCCCGCGCACCGCGAAGAGCAGACCGGCCCCCAGCGAGCCGACGCCGTAGACGCCGGCGAGCAGCGGAAACACGGTCAACACCCCGTTGCCCAGACCGACCGCCGACTTGACCGTGACCAACGCCAGCACCCGCGGCCGGTGGCCGATGTAGCCGAGCGCCTCGCCGACCGCCGACCAGGTCCGCTGCGCCGGCACCAGCGGGTCGCGGGCCGCCTGCAACGGCCGGCGGATTCGCGTGGCGAGGCCCGCGGCCAGTGCCAGGCCCACCGCCGCCACCCAGAAGCAGGCGTACGGCCCGGCGGCCGAGCTGAGCACACCGCCCAGTGAGGCGCCCACCACCGTCATGGTGCCCCAGGCCGAGCCGGCCACGGCGTTACCGGCGGCCAGCTCGTGCGGTTCCAACACGTTCGGCAGGGCGGCCTGGGCGGCGGGCGAGTAGAACGCCTTGGCTACCGCGACGACTCCGATCGCCACCAGCGCCAGCCAGGCCGTGCCGCGGTCGCGGACCCCCAGCAGCAACAGCACACCCGCCAGCGCGGCCACGTTCGCGGCGATCATGATCTTCCGCCGGTCGAAGCGGTCGGCGATGGTGCCGGTGTACGGCAGCAGCAGCGCCACGATGCCGGTGTCCACCGCCAGCACCAGGGCACCCCAGATGCCGCTGCCGGTCAGGTGGGGCAGCAGCACCAGCAGCGGCACCATGACGAACCAGTCGGCCCCGAAGACCACCAGCTCGGCGAGGAAGAGGTTGCGGAAACTCCGATTGCCGGTGAGGACCGAAAGGGTGGACGCCACGGACGCGCACCCTACCCGGTCGTCGTCGGGGCTACACCCGCTCCCAGCAGCGACGAGACGGTGACGAAGCGGTACCCGCGCTCCCGCAGGCCGACGATCATGTCGGGGAGGCCGCGCAGCGCGACCAGACGCCGCCGCTGACCGACGTCGTGCCCGAGCAGGATCGTCCCCGGCCGGACGCCGTCCACGATCCGACGGGCATGACCGGCCGGGTCGTCGGGAAACTCCCGCTCCACCATCTGCAACGACCAGAGCACCAGCCGGTAGTTCAACCGGGCGGCCGCGTGCAGCACCGCACCGCCCAGGTGGCCGTACGGCGGGCGCACCAGGCGCGGGGCCCTGCCCGTCACGTCGGTGATCGTGTCGTGGGTGCGGCTCAGGTCGTCGTACGCGGCGGCGGTGTCCAGCTGGGCGAGATCCCGGTGCGCCCAGCTGTGATTGCCCACCTCGTGCTCGGCGAGCCGGTCGCGTACGAGGTCGGCGTGCTTGCGAACCTGGGTGCCGACCAGGAAGAACGTGGCCGGTACCCGATGCTGGGCGAGGGTGTCCAGCACCATCGGCGTCCACTGTGGCGCCGGGCCGTCGTCGAAGGTGAGCGCGACCAGCCGCTGGGTGGTCGATCCGGACCAGACGACCGGCAGCGCGCCGTCGCCGACGTCCTGCGCTCCGTTGCCGACCGTGGCGCTGGCCGGGCCGCCGGCCAGCGGCAGCCGTCGGTGCGTCAACCAGAGATCCGTGCCGCCCGCCCCGGCTGCCGCACCGGTCAACAGCAGGGCGCCGCGGCGCAGCAGGTCGCGCCGGGAAACCCCGCGCGCTCTCTCGGTCATGTGCCTGCCTCGCTCGTCCATCCCGACATCTACCAGGAGTATGCAAGACATGACCCACAGCGGAGGTCCGGTCGTTCGATCGGTGTCGCTCGGGCCGCGGACGGCAGCGCCCCCGGCAGGTGATCCTGCCGGGGGCGCTGTGCCGATGTCGTCCGACTAGTCCGTCGACTCCGACGGGGGCAGCGGCGACCTGCGGCTGCGGGGCAGCCGCAACACCTCGAACTGGTCGGTGCCGTCCACCAGCGCGCCCGACGGTGCGGGACGGGTCGCCGGCGGCTGCGCGCCCGCAGCCGGTGCGCCCGCCGGGACCGCCAACTGGTTCGGGCCGTCCGGCTCGACGCTCTCCGACCCGCTCGGCGCCGTGTCGTCGGAGCGCCGCCCACGACGGCGCGCCCGCAGCGACTCCTTGGTGTGCTCCACCATCGAGTAGAGCGTCGGCACCAGGATCAGCGTCAGCAGCGTCGAGCTGAGCAGACCACCGATCACCACGACGGCCAGCGGCTGCGAGATGAAGCCGCCCTCACCGGTCAACCCGAAGGCCATCGGCAGCAGCGCGAAGATCGTCGCGACCGCGGTCATGAGGATCGGTCGCAGCCGACGCCGGCCACCCTCGACAACCGCCTCCTGGACCCCCATGCCCCGTGCCCGGTACTGGTTGATCAGGTCGAGCAGCACGATCGCGTTGGTCACCACGATGCCGACCAGCATGAGCACGCCGATCAACGCCGGCACGCCCAGCGGCGTCCCGGTGATCAGCAGCAGACCGATCGCGCCGGTCGACGCGAACGGGATGGAGATCAGCAGGATCAACGCCTGGGTGAGGCTGCGGAACGTCGCCACCATGATCAGGAACACGATCGCGATGGCGACGAGCACCGCCAGGCCCAGGTCGCCGAAAGCGTCCGACTGGTCGGCGCTGACCCCACCGATGGTGAAGGTCGCTCCCGGAACGTCGATGCCGTCGAGCCGCTTCTGCAGCTCCTTGGTGGTCGCGCCGAGGTTGGACCCGGTCGCGGCGCCGGTCACCGAGACGCTGCGCTCACCGTCGATCCGCGTGACCTGCTGCGGCCCCTCGGCCTGCGTGACGTCCGCGATGTCGTCCAGCTTGACCGGTCCGACCGGAAGGGCCCGCAACTCCTCCACCGACACCGGCGCGGCGGAGCTGAGCCGCAGCACCACGTCCTGCTGCCGACCGTCGAGCGCCACCTGGCCCAGCGGAGCGCCACGGAACGCCTGCGACACGAGCTGACCCACGGCGGCCTCGGTGAGGCCCACCCGGCCGGCCGCTACCCGGTCGACGGTCACGTCCACCCGCGGCACGCGCGCGGCGAGGCTGGTGGTGACGTCCTCGACGTCCGGGACGTCGGCCACCGCCGTACGGACGGCCTCGGTCGCGCGGGTCAGCACCTCCGGGTCACTGGCCTGGACGACCACCTCCAGCTGACTGGCCGAGGCATCCTGGCCACCACCGAAGCTGACCTCGCCGACGCTCGTACCGATCTTGTCGAACTCGCGCCGCAGCTCCTCGCGTACCTGCTTGGCGTCCTTGTCGCCGTCGAGCGCCAACGACCAGCTCGCGACGTTGTTGCCGCCGCCGCCCGCCCACGGCGTGTCGCCGCCGCCGGCCGTCACCTGGTACGTCTCGACCCCGTCGATCCGCCCGAGGACCGCCTCGACCTGCTTGGCCGCCGCGTCGGTGGCGGCCAGGCCGCTGCCCGCCGGCAGTTCCTGCCGGAAGCTGAGCGTGTCCTGGCCGGAGTCGTCCAGGAAGTTCGTCTCCAGCTTCTGCGCCAGCCCGAAGGTGGCGAAGAGCACCAGCAGGCCGAGCCCGACGGTGATCCAGCGGGTCGAGCGCTTGCGGGTGGCGAAGCCGATCACCGGCAGGTACGCCCGCTGCAACGGGCTGTGCAGTTCCTTCTCCTCGGCCTCGCGCCGCACCGCCTCGTCGTCGACGGTGCCGCCACGGGGCTTGAGGAACCAGTACGCCAGCACCGGGATCACCGTCAGGGAGACCAGCAGCGAGGCGAGCAGGGCCACCGTCACGGTGATCGCGAACGGTGCGAAGAGCTGCCCGACGAACCCGCCGACCAGCGCGATCGGGGCGAACACCGCCACCGTCGTGAGGGTGGACGCGGTCACCGCGCCGGCCACCTCACGGACGCCGGTGACGATCGCGTGCCGCTTCTCCTCGCCGTACTCCAGATGCCGTTTGATGTTCTCCAGCACGACGATCGAGTCGTCCACCACCCGGCCCACCGCGATGGTCAGCGCGCCGAGGGTGAGCAGGTTGAGCGAGTAGTCGCCGATCCACAGCGCGATCAGCGCCACCAGCACGGAGAGCGGGATGGAGACCGCGGTGACCACCGTCGAGCGCACCGACAGCAGGAAGACCAGGATGACGATGACCGCCATCAGCAGACCGAGCAGACCCTCGGTGGTCAACGACTCGATCGACTTCTCCACGAACGGCGCCTGGTCGAAGACCACCGTCAGCTCCGCGCCAGAGGCGTCCTTCAACTCGGACAGCCGGTCGCGGATCTCGTGGGAGATCTCCACCGCGTTACCGTCCGGCGCGGCGGTGACGGCGACGCCGAGGCTGTCCTTGCCGTTGGTCCGGGTGATCGCGGTGGCCGGGGCGAGCTGCTGCTCGACCGTCGCCACGTCACCGAGGCGAACCGGGGTCGCGCCGGGCGTGACGATGATGCCGCGCAGGTCGTCCAGGGTGGCGACCGGCGTTCCCACCTGCACCGGCAGGGCCAGACCGCCCGAGGTCACCGCGCCGGCCGGGATGGAGACGCCGTTGGTCTTGAGGGCGGTCCCGATGGCGGTCGGCGCGACCTTCGCCGCGGCCAGCTTCGCCGGGTCCGGGGTGACGACCACGACGTCGTCGCGGGTGCCGGTCACCTCGACCGTGCGGACGCCCTCGATGCCCTCCAGCTCCGGCACCACCGTCGCACGCAGCTTCTCGGCGAGCGCCCGCTCGTCCGCGCCGCCGGCCGCGGCCAGCACGACCGCCGGGAGGTCGTCGGTGCTGCCCGCGATGACCTGCGGGTCGACGCTGTCCGGCAACTGGGCGTCGATCCGGCTCAGCGCGGTCTGCATCTTGTTGACCACGTCGTCCAGGTCGGTACCGAACTCGTACTCCACCTGGACCGTGGCCGAGCCCTCGCGGGACGTGGAGGTGACCTTGTCCAAACCCGGAATGCCCTGGAGGGCGTTCTCGATCGGTTCGGTCACCTGCGATTCGACGATCTCGGGTCCGGCGCCGGGGTAGGCGGCCACGATGAACGCGGCCGGGAACTCGAGCGACGGCAGCAGTTGCTGCTTCAGCGACGGCACGGCGAACGCTCCGAACGCCGTGGTCACCACCGCGATGAGGGCGACCAGCCCTCGGTTGGCGAGGCTGAATCTGGCGAGCAGCGACATCGGCCTGGCTCACTCCTGGAAGAGAATGCGGGCGGGGATAGGTGAAAGTGTGCCGGACACGATCACCGGAACCCCCGCCGCCCCCGGGGGCGGCCCGTCGTCGACTGCGATCGCGCTGTCAGGCCAGGTCGAGGGCCCGCGCCGCGGCCAACGGGTCGTTGCCGATGGTCAGCGGAGCGGGCGCGGTGGAGATCGCCCACTCCGGGTCCTTCAGACCGTGGCCGGTCACCGTGCAGACGACCGTCGAGCCGGCCGGCACCGTGCCCGCCGCGCCCTGCTGGAGCAGACCGGCCACGCTGGCCGCGCTGCCCAACTCGACGAACACGCCCACCTCGCGGGCGAGCAGCCGGTACGCCGTCAGGATCTCCCGGTCGGTCACCGCCGCGATGAGACCACCGGAGGCGTCCCGCGCGTCGAGCGCCTTGGTCCAGCTCGCCGGATTGCCGATCCGGATGGCGGTGGCGATGGTGGACGGCTCCGGGACCACCTGACCGGTCACGATCGGCGCCGCGCCGGACGCCTGGAAGCCGTACATCTTCGGCGCCCGCGTGGTGGTGCCGGCCGCGAGCTCCTCCGAGTAGCCCATCCAGTACGCGGAGATGTTGCCGGCGTTGCCGACGGGCAGGCAGTGGATGTCGGGCGTGTCGCCGAGCGCCTCGACGATCTCGAACGCGGCGGTCTTCTGACCGTGCAGCCGGTCGATGTTGACCGAGTTGACCAGGGCGACCGGGTGGTCCTGCGCCAGCTTGGCGGCGAGCGCCAGGCAGTCGTCGAAGTTGCCGCTGACCTGGAGCAGCTTCGCGCCGTGCACCAGCGCCTGGGCCAACTTGCCCAGCGCGATCTTGCCCTGCGGCACCAGCACGGCGCAGGTCAGGCCGGCCCGGGCGGCGTACGCCGCGGCGGAGGCGCTGGTGTTGCCGGTGGAGGCGCAGATGATCGCCTTGTTGCCGGCCTCGACCGCCTTCGACACCGCGACGGTCATCCCACGGTCCTTGAAGGAGCCGGTGGGGTTGGCGCCCTCCACCTTCAGATAGACGTCACAGCCCAGCCGGGCCGAGAGCACGGGCGCCGGCAACAGCGGCGTGTTCCCCTCGTGCAACGTGATGACGGGCGTGGCCGCGGTGACGGGCAGCCGATCCCGGTACGCCTCGATCAGACCCCGCCACATGTCGCTCTCCTCGCTTTACCGCAGCTCCGACCCGAGCACCAGGTCACCCTGGACCACCCTGCCGGAGCCGTCGATGGCACACCCCGGGTTACCCATCTGGCGGGACACCCGAACCGCCCCGCCGGACCAACGACTCAGGCGCCGCCCTCGACCCGCAGCACGCTCGTCACCGATCGGACGATGTCCAGACCGCGCAGCTCACCGACGGTCGCGGCGAGCGCGGCGTCCGGCGCCACGTGGGTGACGATGACCAGTTCGGCGTCGCCGTCCCGGCCCGGGGCACCGCCCGCCGAGCCCTGGCGCACCGTCGCGATCGACACGTCGTGGCGGGCGAACACGCTCGCCACGGCGGCCAGCACACCCGAGCGGTCGGCCACGTCCAGGCTGACGTGGTAGCGGGTCAGCGCCTCGCCCATCGGTCGCACCGACAGGTCGGCGTACGCGCTCTCGCTGGCCGCGCGGACCCCGGCGAGCCGGTTGCGGGACACCGCCACCACGTCGCCGAGCACGGCGCTGGCGGTCGGCGCGCCGCCCGCGCCCCGGCCGTAGAACATGAGCTGCCCGGCCGCGTCCGCCTCGACGAAGACCGCGTTGAACGCGTCGCCGACGCTGGCCAGCGGGTGGCTGCGCGGAATCATCGCCGGGTGCACCCGGACGCTGACCGTCTCCTGACCGGACGCGTCGACACCGCGCGCCGCGATGCAGAGCAGCTTGATCGTGCAGCCCATCGCCTGGGCGCTGGCCATGTCGGCGGCGGTCACCTCGGTGATGCCCTCACGGTGCACGTCGGCGGCGCCGACCCGGGTGTGGAACGCCAGCGAGGCGAGGATCGCGGCCTTCGCCGCCGCGTCGAAACCCTCCACGTCGGCGGTGGGGTCGGCCTCGGCGTACCCCAGCTCGGTGGCCTCTTCCAAGGCCTCGGCGAAGCCGGCGCCGGTGGCGTCCATCGCGGACAGGATGAAGTTGGTGGTGCCGTTGACGATGCCGGTGACCCGGTTTATCCGGTCGCCGTGCAGCGACTCACGCAGCGGGCGCAGCAGCGGGATCGCGCCTGCCACGGACGCCTCGTAGTAGAGGTCGCCGCCGCCCTCGGCGGCTGCCTCGTGCAGGGCCACGCCGTCCTCGGCGAGCAGCGCCTTGTTGGCGGTGACCACGCTCTTGCCGGCGCGCAGTGCCTCGACCAGCCAGGTCCGGGCCGGCTCGATCCCGCCGACGACCTCGATGACCACGTCCACGTCGTCGCGTTTGATCAGGCCGAGCGCGTCGGTGGTGAACAGGCTCTCGTCGATCGGCAGGTCACCGCGGTCGCGGCCGAGCCGGCGGACGGCGACGCCGGCGATCTCCAGTGGAGCGCCGATGCGGGCGGCCAGGTCGGCCGACTGCTCATGCAGCAGCCGGACCACCTCCTGGCCGACCGTGCCGCAGCCGAGCAGAGCCAAGCGCACAGGTGACGTCATCCCACATCCAATGCCAGCAGGTCCTCTTCGGTCTCCCGCCGGACGATCAGGCGCGCCTGGCCGTCACGGACCGCGACGACCGGCGGCCGGGGCACATGGTTGTAGTTGCTGGCCATGCTCCGGCAGTACGCGCCGGTGCCGGGCACCGCGACAAGATCTCCGGGCTGCACGTCGGCGGGCAGGAATTCATCCTTCACCACGATGTCCCCGGACTCACAGTGCTTTCCCACCACGCGGGCGAGCAGCGGTGCCGCGTCCGAGGCGCGCGAGGCCAGCGTCGCCGAGTAGGACGCGTCGTAGAGGGCGGTTCGGATGTTGTCGCTCATCCCCCCGTCCACGCTGACGTACGTCCGGATGCCGTCGAGGTCCTTGACCGTGCCGACCTCGTAGAGGGTGAACACGGCCGGTCCGACGATGGCCCGGCCCGGCTCGATCGACAGGTGGGGAACGGCCAGGTTCTCCGCCGCGCACTCCGAGTCGACGATCTTGCGCAGTCGCTTGGCCAGGTCCTGCGGAGTGGCCGGATCGTCCTGCGTCGTGTACGCGATGCCGAAGCCGCCGCCCAGGTCCAGCTCGGGCAGCTCCACCCCGCGCGCGTCGCGGATCTGCGCCTGGAGGGCGAGCACCCGCCGGGCCGAGACCTCGAAGCCGCTGGCGTCGAAGATCTGCGAGCCGATGTGCGAGTGCAGGCCCCGCAGCTCCAGCACGTCCTCGTCGAGGATCTTGAACGCGGCGTTGGCCGCCGCGCCACCGGCGAGCGAGAAGCCGAACTTCTGGTCCTCGTGCGCGGTGGCGATGAACTCGTGGGTGTGCGCCTCGACGCCGACCGTGACCCGGACCAGCACCCGGGGCCGGACGCCCCGCTCGCGGGCCAGCGTGGTGAGCCGGTCGATCTCGGTGAACGAGTCGACGATGATCCGTCCCACCCCGGCGTCCAGCGCCCGGCCCAGCTCGACGACCGACTTGTTGTTGCCGTGGAAGCCGATGCGCTCGGGCGGCATCCCGGCCGAGAGCGCGGTGGCCAGCTCACCGCCGGTGCAGACGTCCAGGTACAGGCCCTCCTCGGCGATCATCCGGACCACCGCCCGGCAGAGGAACGCCTTGCCCGCGTAGTAGACGTCCTCGGTCGGGAAGGCCGCCCGGAAGTCGCGGCAGCGCGACCGCAGGTCGGCCTCGTCGAGGACGTACACCGGGGTGCCGAACTCGGCCGCGATGTCGCGGACGCTCAGGCCCGCGACAGCGAGCGCGCCGTCCGCGCCGCGCGTCACGCTGCGCGGCCACAACGTCGGCAGCAGGGCGTTGACGTCCTCCGGGGTACGCAGCCAGGCCGGCCCCTGGTTGCTGATGTCCGCGTGCAGCGCACCAGCCTCGTGAGCCCGCATTACTTGTCTTCGCTTCGCGACTGCGGGGCTCGCAAGCTCACTCCTCGCGCTCGCACGCGATCACATCCTCTCGGGGGCGGAGACGCCCAGCAGGTGCAGGCCGTTGGCGATCACCGTGCGGGTGGCGTTGTTGAGCCACAGCCGGGCGCGGTGCAGGTCGGTGATCTCCTCGTCGCCGAACGGCAGCACCCGGCAGTTGTCGTAGAACCGGTGGAAGGAGGCCGCGACGCTCTCCTCCAGGTAGCGGGCCACCCGGTGCGGTTCGCGCAACTCGGCGGCCGTGGCCACCACGGCCGGGAACTCGGCGAGCGCCTTGAGCAGCTCGTTCTCCTTCTCGTGCTCGAGCAGCTCGGGGCGGAACGCGTCGGCGTCGCCGGGCACCAACCCCACCTCGGCGGCGTTGCGGGCCACGCCCGCCGTCCGGGCTGCCACGTACTGCACGTAGTAGACCGGGTTGTCGCGGGTCGCCCGGGTCCACAGCTCGATGTCGATGTCGATCGGGGAGTCGCTGGAGTAGCGGGCCAGCGCGTACCGGGAGGCGTCCACGCCGATCGCGTCGACCAGGTCCTCCAGGGTGATCACGGTGCCGGCCCGCTTGCTCATCCGCATCGGGGCGCCGTCGCGCAACAGGCTGACAAGCTGCCCGATGAGGATCTCCAGGTTGCGCTCCGGGTCGTCGCCGAAGCAGGCCGCCATCGCCTTCATCCGACCGATGTAGCCGTGGTGGTCGGCGCCCAGCATGATCACGACCCGCTCGAAGCCGCGCTCCCGCTTGTCCAGGTAGTAGGCACAGTCCGCGGCGAAGTACGTCCACTCGCCGTTGGACTTGCGCAGCACCCGGTCCTTGTCGTCACCGAAGTCGGTGGTCCGCAGCCAGGTGGCGCCCTCGGACTCGTAGAGGTGCCCCTGCCCGCGCAGCCGCGCCAGCGCGAGGTCCAGCTCACCCCGGTCGTGCAGGTCCTTCTCGTTGAAGTAGGTGTCGAACTCCACCCCGAAGTCGCGCAGCGACGAGCGGATCTCGTCGAACATCAGCGCGACGCCCTCGACCCGGAACACCTCCTGGGCGGCGGCGTCGTCCAGGCCGAGCACGTCGGGCCGGCGGGCCTGCACCTCGGAGGCGATCTCGGCGATGTACGCGCCACCGTAGCCGTCCTCCGGCACGGCCTCGCCCTTCGCGGCGGCCAGCAGCGACCGGGCGAACCGGTCGATCTGCGAGCCGGCGTCATTGAAGTAGTACTCGGTGCCGACGTCGGCGCCGGTCGCGCGCAGCAGCCGGCTCAGCGCGTCGCCGACCGCCGCCCACCGGACGCCGCCGATGTGCACAGGGCCGGTCGGGTTGGCCGAGACGAACTCCAGGTTGATCTTCTCACCCGCGAGCCGGTCGCTGCGGCCGTACTCCACGCCGGCCTCGACGATCACCCGGGCGAGCTGGCCGGCGGCGGCGGCGTCCAGCCGAATGTTGAGGAAGCCCGGCCCGGCGATCTCCACCGATTTGACGCCCGGTGCCCGACCCAGCTCGTCGGCCAGGGCGGCAGCCAGCTCCCGCGGCGGGACGCCCACCTTCTTGCTCAACTGCAGAGCGAGCGTGGAGGCGTAGTCGCCGTGCTCGGGGTTGCGCGGTCGCTCCACCGCCGTGCGCTCCGGCAGCGCGGCGTGATCCAGGCCACGGTCGGTGAAGACGGCGTGGGCGGCGGTGAGGACGACCGAGGCTAGTTCTGCAGGAGTCACCCAACCATGTTATCGGGGGTAGACTCGGGCACTCGGCGGCTACCCTGCGCGTCAACCGGCCCGCCATCTCCCCTGACCGACCGACCTGACGAGGCACGATGAGCATCAGCACCCCGGGTGGCCCAGAGCGCCGCCCGACCGTGGTCAGCACCGGCAAGAAGCCGGCTGCGGGCCGGCCGGCGTCTGACGCCAAGGCCGGTCCCGGCAAACCGGCGGGTAAGCCGGGAGGCACCCCGCGGGCAGGTGGCAAGGGTCCCCGCAAGCCGGTCGCACCGGTCAAGGTGAGCCAGGGCCGGGCCTGGGGCCCGATCGCGCTCTTCGTCGCCGTCGGCGTCCTCGCGGTCGCGATCATCGGCTACGGCTCCTGGGCCGCGTTCCAGGGCTCCAAGCCGTGGGACAAGAAGGCCAACGCCATCGACAGCATCGTCAACATCCGCAAGTCCGACCCGGACAGCCTCAAGTACGAGGCGCACAAGGCCGGCCCGTTGACCTACAAGTACTCGCCGCCCGTGGGCGGAGTGCACAACGCCGCCTGGCAGAACTGCATGGGCGACGTGTACGACGCCCCGATCGCCAGCGAGCACGCGGTGCACAGCCTGGAGCACGGCGCGGTGTGGATCACGTACCGCCCCGACCTGCCCAAGGACCAGGTCGAGAAGCTCGCCGGCAAGGTGCGTGGCGTCGAGAAGATGCTGATGAGCCCGTACGAGGGCCTGGACAAGCCGATCTCGCTCCAGGCGTGGGGCTACCAGCTCAAGGTCGACAACGCCGACGACAAGCGGATCGACGAGTTCATCAAGGACCTGCGGGTGAACGCCTCCGTCGAAGGCCCGACCGCGCTGTGCAACCAGGGCGTCACCGCCACCGGCACCACGCCGCGCGAGCTCCAGCAGCAGCCGCCCACCCAGTAAGGACGTCGATGACAGCCCCCACCACCACCGACAGCGAGTACGACGAGGCCGAGACCGCCCTTCAGGAGGGCGGCCGTACCCCGACGCGGCGTTACGGGGTGCTCGCGCTGGCTGCCCTGCTGGTGGTGGGGTTGCTGCTCGGGTACGCCGGCGGTCTGCTCACCCCCCGGCTCACCCGCCCCGGTGACGCCTCGGTCGAGGCGGGCTTCGCGCGGGACATGACGACCCACCACACGCAGGCCGTGGAGATGAGCCTCATCGCGTACCGGTCGGCCACGCTGCCCGAGGTCCGCCAGATCGCCGTCGACATCGCCACCGGCCAGCAGGGCGAGATCGGCGCCATGCAGACCTGGCTGCGCGAGTGGGGGTTGAGCCCGACCGGGTCGCAGCCACCGATGTCGTGGATGTCCGACGGTGCCGCCGTCAAGGACGGGCTGATGCCGGGCATGGCGACGCCGCAACAGATGGCCGCGCTGCGCGACGCCAAGGGTGTCGAGGTCGACCGGCAGTTCCTGACCCTGATGTACAACCACCACCTGGGCGGGATCCACATGATCGACGCGGCGCTGGCCGAGACCGACAACGCCGAGGTGGTACGCGTGGCCGAGACGATGAAGACCACCCAGCAGTCCGAGCTGAACAACCTCCGGCAGCTCCAGGCGCAGGCCAAGGGCTGATCCACTCCACGGGCGCACCGGGCCCGCGTCACCGCAGCACGTAGGCGGGACGCGGGCCCGACCTATATCCGGCCACTCCCCCAGGCACGCCAGGCTGCGATGAGGCCCGGCGGGCCGGCGGCGCGGGCAGGGCGCGGGCGGGATGGGGCACGGCGCAGCGCGGACACGGCGCAGGCCG
>NZ_JBICTE010000001.1:69845-71325 GCF_043197485.1 Micromonospora sp. NPDC049102
CCGTGCGCGGCGCAGGCCGTGCGCGGCGCAGGCCGTGCGCGGCGCAGGCCGTGCGCGGCGCAGGCCGTGCGCGGCGCAGGCCGTGCGCGGCGCAGGCCGTGCGCGGCGCAGGCAGTGCGCGGCCTCGATGATCGACTCGGGTTCATGCACAGCGGGCTGTCTGCGTCGCCGGGACACCCCGGCTTCCAAGAACCCGAGTCGATCAAGGCACCCCACACGGCCGAGATGCGCGTGATCCACACGAGATCGGGGATGTGGCGGCGTCCAGGCGTGCGGATGCCGCCACATCGGCGACCTGGCGACGGACCACGTCAGATCGACGCCGATCTGCGCTTCCCGGCCGGGTCTGCCGGGCAGCCTGGGGGGCCTCCACGTCCCATAGGTACCGGTTCATCACTTATCGTCGTTTTGCGTTGGACGGGCGATTACGTTGCTTAGAGAGTTTTCTCCACACATATCGTGACCAGTTGTGATTCGCGCTCGTTGCCCAAGACGTGGGGGTTGCACTCAGAGACGCACGGCGCTCGGTAACCAGTTGGTGCCGACGCCACACCATCGGCGGTGACGGGGCGGTGGCAGCCGTCCGTCGCGGACAGCGGCAGGGCGAGCCGGGAATGCTCAGCCGCGACCAGGAACTCGAACTCATCGACACACTCCGGGGCGTCCACCCCGACGAATTCGGCCTCGACGAGGAGCTGTGGACGCGGCAGAGCCTCACCACGCTCATCCAGCGCCGGTTCGACCTTCCGCTGGACGTGGGCGCCGTCGGGGCGTACCTGCGGGCCTGGGGGTTGGGTCCGCGCGAGCCGCGCGAGCGTGCCTGTGGTCTCTGCGTCAGCGCGGTCGAGCGGTGGGTACGCAGCGAGTACCCGACGATCACCCGGACGGCCCAGGAACACCTGGCCGAGGTCTACTGGATCGGGCGGGTACGGCTGCGCGGCACGATGCCGGCCGCCGACGTGATCTCCGCCGTGTCGTCCCGGGGTCGGGTGCGCTTCATGATCACGACCCCGACTGTCGACCCGCCGCTCCCCCGGGACTTCGTACTGCGACTCAGTGGCGAGGAACAGCGCACCGTGCACCTGATCGTGGACGGTTCCTGGCCCCGCAACGAGTGGCCGCGCCGACTGCCTCGGCGGATCGTCCTGCACCCGTTGCCCAGTTGCGGGCGGGCGGTCGCGGCCTGAGCACCGGGTGGGCCGGTCGCCGACACGGTCGGCCCACCCGATACCGATTCGGCGTACGCGGAGGAGGTTTGCTAGTCTTCTCCCGTCGCTGAGCCCCCGTAGCTCAGGGGATAGAGCACCGCCCTCCGGAGGCGGGGGCGCAGGTTCGAATCCTGCCGGGGGCACAAGCTTTCGTGCTCCATGTCCGCTGAGAAGCGCGGACCTGGGGCGCTTGTCATTTCTGCCCCGGGGCCGAGCCCCGGACCCCACGCATCCTGCGCAGGCTTGCGCCGTACCGCGCCGCGGGTGGCCTG
>NZ_JBICTE010000001.1:71421-117475 GCF_043197485.1 Micromonospora sp. NPDC049102
CCTGCCCCACCGCCTGCCCCGAACCACGCCGGGTGGCCTGCCCCACCGCCTGCCCCGAACCACGCCGGGTGGCCTGCCCCACCGCCTGCCCCGAACCACGCCGGGTGGCCTGCCCCACCGCCTGCCCCGAACCGCGCCGGGTGGCCTGCCCCACCGCCTGCCCCGAACCACGCCGGGTGGCCTGCCCCACCGCCTGCCCCGAACCGCGCCGGCCAGCGCCCGTCGATCTTGCAGTTTCTGTTGTCGTTGTGGGGTGAATGCGCCATATGTCGCCACCGAAAGTGCAAGATCGCGGAGCGGCACCCGGCCCGCCTGCATCACGGAGCGCGACCTGGCCGGCTGCATCGTGGGCGGGGTGGGGGGTCAGGCGTTGACGTACTTCGCCAGGTGTTCTCCGGTGAGGGTGCTGCGGGCGGCCACCAGGTCGGCGGGGGTGCCTTCGAAGACGATCTGACCGCCGTCGTGGCCGGCGCCGGGGCCGAGGTCGATGATCCAGTCGGCGTGCGCCATGACCGCCTGGTGGTGCTCGACGACGATCACCGAGGTGCCGGAGTCGACGAGCCGGTCCAGCAGGCCGAGCAGTTGCTCGACGTCGGCGAGGTGCAGGCCGGTGGTGGGCTCGTCGAGGACGTAGATGCCGCCCTTGTCGGCCATGCGGGTGGCCAGCTTGAGTCGCTGCCGCTCGCCGCCGGACAGGGTGGTCAGCGGCTGGCCGAGGCTGAGGTAGCCGAGCCCGACGTCGACGAGCCGGTCGAGGATGGCGTGCGCGGCCGGGGTACGGGCGTCGCCCGTGCCGAAGAACGCCTCCGCCTCGGTCACCGACATCGCGAGCACCTCGCTGATGTCCCGGCCGCCGAACCGGTATTCCAGCACGGACGCCTGGAACCGCCGCCCCTCGCACTCCTCGCAGGTGGCGGCGACACCGGCCATCATCCCCAGGTCGGTGTAGACGACGCCGGCGCCGTTGCAGCCGGGGCAGGCACCCTCGGAGTTGGCGCTGAACAGCGCGGGCTTCACCCCGTTGGCCTTCGCGAACGCCTTGCGGATCGGTTCGAGCAGACCCGTGTACGTCGCCGGGTTGCTCCGCCGCGAGCCGCGGATCGCGCTCTGGTCGACCGACACCACCCCGTCGGTGCTGGAGACCGAGCCGTGGATGAGTGAGCTCTTGCCCGAGCCGGCCACGCCGGTCACCACCACGAGCACACCGAGCGGGATGTCGACGTCGACGTCGCGCAGGTTGTGGGTGTTCGCGCCCCGCACGGCCAGCGTGCCGGACGGCGTCCGGACCGAGGTCTTCAGCGAGGCCCGGTCGTCCAGGTGCCGCCCGGTCAGCGTGTCGCTGGCGCGCAGCCCGTCGACGGTGCCCTCGAACACCACCTCGCCCCCGCCGGTTCCAGCGCCCGGGCCGAGGTCGACGACGTGGTCGGCGATGGCGATGGCCTCCGGCTTGTGCTCCACGACCAGGACGGTGTTGCCCTTGTCGCGCAGGCGCAGAAGCAGACCGTTCATCCGGGCGATGTCGTGCGGGTGCAGCCCGATCGTCGGTTCGTCGAAGACGTACGTCACGTCGGTGAGCGACGACCCGAGATGGCGGATCATCTTGGTGCGCTGCGCCTCGCCACCGGAGAGCGTCCCCGACGGCCGGTCGAGCGACAGGTAGCCCAGCCCGATCTCCTCGAAGGAGTCGAGGAGGTGTTGCAACCCGCTGAGCAGCGGCGCGACGGACGGCTCCTCGACACCCCGGACCCAGGCCGCCAGGTCGCTGATCTGCATGGCGCAGACGTCGGCGATGTTCTTGCCGGCGATCTTCGACGACCGGGCCTCGGCGCTGAGCCGGGTGCCGTCGCAGTCGGGGCAGGTGGTGAACGTGACCGCCCGGTCCACGAAGGCGCGGATGTGCGGTTGCAGCGTGTCGATGTCCTTGGAGAGGAACGACTTCTGGATCTGCGGGATCAGGCCCGAGTACGTCAGGTTGATGCCGTCGACCTTGATCTTGGTCGGTTCCCGGTGGAGCAGGTCCTGCAACTCCTTCTTCGTGTACTTGCTGATCGGCTTGTCCGGGTCGAAGTAGCCGCAGCCACGGAAGATCCGGCCGTACCAGCCCTCCATGCTGTAGCCGGGGATCGTGATCGCGCCCTCGTTGAGGGACTTGCTGTCGTCGTAGAGCGCGGACAGGTCGAAGTCGGTGACCGCGCCCATGCCCTCGCAGCGCGGACACATGCCGCCCAGGCGGTTGAAGATCGCCTTCTCGGTCCTGGTCTTGCCCGCGCCGCGCTCCACGGTGATCGCGCCGCTCGCCCGGACCGACGGGACGTTGAACGAGAACGCGTTCGGCGGACCGATGTGCGGCTGCCCGAGCCGGCTGAACAGGATGCGCAGCATCGCGTTGGCGTCGGTGGCGGTGCCGACGGTGGAGCGGGCGTTGGCCCCCATCCGCTCCTGGTCGACGATGATCGCGGTGGTCAGCCCGGCCAGCACGTCGACCTCGGGCCGGGTCAGCGTCGGCATGAAGCCCTGGAGGAAGGCGCTGTAGGTCTCGTTGATCATCCGCTGCGACTCGGCGGCGATGGTGCCGAACACCAGCGAGCTCTTGCCCGAGCCGGAGACTCCGGTGAAGACTGTCAGACGACGCTTCGGAAGCTCGACCGTGACGTCCTTGAGGTTGTTGACGCGAGCACCCTGCACCCGGATCAGGTCGTGGCGGTCGGCGACGTGTGCCGCGGGCGAGTCCGTGGCCTTGCTCATCGTCTCTCCATCTGCTCGGGGGTGCGGGGTCCGGTCACGTTACAGGTGGCCGCGTGACCTGCGCTTCTCGATTCCTGATGGGTCTGGTGACCTGCTTCGCGGTGCAGGACGGCAGCCCGGCCGTCGCGAGCGCCGCCTCCCGCCGGTAGGTGCTCGGTGGCATGCCGACCAGCTCGGTGAAGCGGGTGCTGAAGGTGCCGAGCGACGAGCAGCCGACCGCGAAACATACCTCGGTGACGCTCAGGTCGCCACGACGCAGCAGGGCCATCGCGCGCTCGACGCGGCGCGTCATGAGATAGCTGTACGGCGATTCGCCGTAGGCGAGCCGGAACTCCCGGCTGAGGTGCCCGGCCGACATGTGGACGCCCCGAGCCAGCGCCTCCACGTCCAGCGGCTGTGCGTACTCCCGGTCGATGCGGTCACGGACGCGACGCAGTCGTGCGAGATCACTCAGGCGCTGACTCTCGGTCGATCGGCTGGTCACCCGGCAAATCGTGCCACAGACCACCGACAAGCCAGGACCGCCGAACAGCCGAGCCGGACCTGAGCCGCGCGGCGGCGGGCGGGATTGCCGTCGGTGCGTACCCTCAGGTGGCCTCGCGCCGGGCGCGGGCCCGGCGCTTGCCCTCGTGCATGGCCTGCACGCGGGCCACCGGGATCGTGCGGCCCTCCGCGACCAGGTCGGCGGGGATCTGCTGGGGTTCCGGCAGCACCGCGAGCCACGGATCGGTCCCGGCGAGCAGCGACGGCGCCGTCCGGATGGTGAAGTCCGCCGGGGTCACCTCGGTCAGGTCGGCCCAGTCGACCGGGAAGGACACCGGCATCCCGGGCCGCAGTCGCGGGCTGTACGCGGCCACGACCGTCGCGCCGCCGGAGCGGGTGGCGTCCACGAAGACCTTCCAGGCCGGCGTCGGCGAGCGCCTGGCGGACCAGCAGGGCCGCGTCGACCGCCGCCCCGAACCGGTCGCCCTCGGGCGGGTCCAGGTCGAGCACCAGGTGGGTCGGTCGGTGCGGGTCGGCCGCCGTGGCCAGGGTCGGGTGGTACTCGACGGCCCGCTGGTTGGCGAACCAGAGCAGGGTGCGCCGGTCGTCGCAGAGGCCGTACGAGATCTCCCGGTGCGACGCCTCGGCCCAGACCGACGTGCGGCGTACCCAGTCCGGGGTGTAGCGGGGCAGGTTCTTCTGCATGAACGGCGGCTGACCCGGGCGGACCCTGATCACCGACAGCGGCCGGTCGCGCAGCTGCCCGAGGATCGGCTCCCGGACCGCGTCACGCCGCCAGGGTCGCCAGCGCCGCCAGGCCGACCGCCCCGCCGACCTGCTGGGTGGTGTTGGCCAGACCGGAGGCGACATGAGGAACTGCACGGTGTTCGCCGCGAGCAGCCCCGGGACGCGCAGTAGTCGGGGAGGCAGCAGCGGGGTGGACGCCACGCCCTGGCGCACCGCGAAGCCGCCGAGCAGCAGCGCGGCGAGTGCCGCCGCGCCGAGGGTTCGCGGACTGGTCCAGCCGTGCTCGCCCGTCTCCACGATGCCCAGCACGGCCGCCATCAGGCCGGCGGTGGCGAGCAGTGCGCCCGGCACGTCGAGGCCGGCCCGCACGCCGATGCCCCGTTCGGCGGGGAGTCGGCGGACTGCGGCGAGCAGGATCGCCGCCCCGATCGGGAGGTTCACCAGGAAGATCGAACGCCAGCCGGCCAGCTCGGTCAGCACTCCCCCGGCCACCGTACCGATCGACGCGCCGGCCGCCCCGGTGAAGCTGTAGACGGCTATCGCGCGGGCCCGCTCGGCCGGCTCGGGACAGAGCCGGACGATCATGCCGAGGCTGACCGCCATGGCCAGCGCGCCACCGACGCCCTGAGCGAACCGCGCGCCGACGAGCAGGGCCGGCCCGTTGGCGAGCGCGCAGGCCGCCGAGGCCACGGTGAACAGCACGACGCCGGCCAGGAAGACCCGGCGTCGACCGAGCAGGTCACCGAGGCGGCCGGCGAGCAGCAGCAGGCCGCCGAACGCCACCAGGTAGGCGTTGACCACCCAGGCCAGCCCTGCGGCGGTGAACCCCAGGTCGCGTTGGACGGCGGGCAGGGCCACCGACACGACACTGCCATCGAGAATGATCATGAGGCTGCCGGCGGAGAGCACCAGCAGTGCCGGCCAGCGGGACGGGGTGACTCGGTCCGTGTGACCCTCCTTGGTGCACGCTTTGTTACCGACGCCATCGTCTGTGACCATGAGCGGGAGCGGAAGGAGGCACTGTCGTGTCCCAGAGGAACAGCGATGTGTCCGCGCTGGTGGAGGCCGAGCTGACCTGCTCGGCGGAGAACGTGCCCTTCGCCCCCGGGCAGGCCCGGGCGTGCACCGTCCGCGAGGTGCTCGACCGGGTCGGCGGCAAGTGGAGCATCGGCATCCTGGTGGCGGCCTCGCACGGCCCGGTGCGCTTCACCGAGCTGGAGCGGCACATCGAGGGCATCAGCCGTCGGATGCTCACGCTGACCCTGCGCAACCTGGAACGCGACAGCCTGCTGCACCGCACCGTCTACCCGACCGTGCCACCGAAGGTCGAGTACGTGGCCACCCCGATGGCGCTGGAGCTGTACGAGTCGCTGGTGGCACTCACGAGCTGGGCCGAACGGCACCGCCGGGCCATCGCCGAGGCGCGGACCAGGTACGACGCCGAGCGCGCCGACTAAACGGGCAACGGGTGTGGGGAACGCCACGCCGTTCGTCTGACCGATCGGTCAGGGTCTGACCGATCGGTCAGGCATGCTGGTTCACGGAGGTGGACCGGTGATGGCCAGAGCGGTGTCCGAGACGCACGGTGAGATCCTCGCCGCGGCGGCGCGACGATTCGCGGTGACCGGATACCGGGGCACCTCGTTGCAGGACATCGCCCGCGAGGTCGGCTGCTCCAAGGCCACCGTGCTCTACCACTTCGCCAACAAGGAAGCCCTGCTCGCCGAGCTGATGGCACCGGCCATCACGGTGCTGACCGACCTCGACGACCAGCTCAGCGGGTTGACCGGCACCGCTGCCCAGGAGGCCGCCGCGGTCGGCTTCGTCGATCTCGCGGTCCGGTTCCGGCGGGAGATCGCCGTACTGCGCGGCGAGTTCCCGGAGCTGCTGTGCCAGCCGGCCTTCGCCCACATCCAGCAGATCTCCGAACGGCTGCGCGACGCGCTGGCCGGTCACTCCGACCGTCCGGGCGCGCGGATCGCCGCGCTGGTACTGCTCGCCGGCATCTCCGAGGCGTGCGCCGAGTTCGTCGACGTCCCCGAGGACGAACTACGGCCCGCCCTGCTCACCCTCGTCCGACGGGCCGTCGAACCCGTCGGGACACCCCTGCCCCAACCACCCACGACCGAGGACAAGGACTCCTGATGGCCACCCTGCTCTACCGGCTCGGCCGGGGCGCGCTGCGCCGGCGACGGCTCGTCGTCGCGCTCTGGCTCGTCGTACTCGTCGGCGCCGGCCTCGCCGCGGCGACCCTGCGCGGCCCGACGGCGAGCAACTTCACCATGCCCGGCACCGAGAGCCAGCGAGCACTCGACCTGCTCGCCGAGCAGTTCCCCGCGGCCAGCGGAGCGACCGGCACAATCACGATCAAGGCGCCCGCGGACGGTCAACTGGCCACCCCGCAGGGCCAGGCCGTGGTGCAGGAACTGGTCCAGCAGGCCGGGACGCTGCCCGGCGTCGTCGGCGCGGTCAACCCGCTCCAGGTCGGGGCCGTCTCGCCCAACGGTCGGTACGCGCTGGTCCAGGTCCAGTTCGCCACCGGCGCGGACGAGGTGACCGACGAGCAGAAGACCGCGTACGAGGAGGTCGGCGCGGCGGCCAAGGCGCAGGGCTGGCAGGTCGCCCCGGGCGGTGAGGTGCTGGGCGGGGAACCCGAGATCGGCTCGACCGAGGTGCTCGGCGTCCTGGTCGCCGCGATCGTCCTGATCATCACCTTCGGCTCGCTCGTGGCCGCCGGGATGACCATGCTCAACGCGCTGATCGGCGTGGGCGTCGGCATGGCCGGCCTCTTCGCGTTGAGTGGCGTCATCGAGCTGACCAGTACGGCGCCCATCCTCGCGCTGATGCTCGGCCTCGCCGTGGGCATCGACTACTCGCTGTTCATCACCTCCCGGCACCGGCAGAACCTGCTCGACGGCCTGCCGCCGGACGAGGCCGTTGGCCGGGCCGTGGGCACCGCCGGCTCCGCCGTCGTCTTCGCGGGCGCGACAGTCGTCATCGCGCTGGCCGGGCTGGCCGTGGTGGACATCCCGTTCCTCACCGTGATGGGCCTCGCCGCCGCCGGCACGGTAACCGTGGCCGTCCTCGTGGCCATCACCCTCCAGCCGGCACTGCTCGGCTTCGCCGGCCGACGGGTGCTCCCCCGCCGGCTGCGGGGCGTCTCCGCCGACACCACGCCGGCCACCGACACCCCCGCATCGGCCCCGGACGCCCACCCGGTCACGGCCGAGGACCGCACCCGGTTCGGCTTCCGCTGGGCGCGCTTCGTCACCCGGTTCCGCGTACCGGTGATCCTGGTCGGGCTGCTCGGCCTGGGACTGCTCGCGCTGCCCACGCCGGACATGCGGCTGGCCCTGCCGGGCGCGGCGACGGCTGCCGTCGGCTCCCCCGCCCGGGTCGCCAACGACCTGACCGTCGAGGGCTTCGGCCCGGGCTTCACCGGTCGCCTCGCGGTGGTGGTCGCCGGTGACTCGCCGCAGGCCACCTCGGCCGCCGTACCGCAGGTCACCGCACTGCTGCAACGCACCGAGAACGTCCTCGCGGTGGCCCCACCCCAGCTCAGCCCGGACGGCCGGACGGCGCTGCTCGGCGTGGTGCCGAAGACCGGCCCGACCGACGAGGCCACCGAGACGCTGGTGCACGACATCCGCGGCTCGGTGAGCGGTATCCGCGACGCGGACGTGCTGCTCACCGGCGTCACCGCGATCGGCATCGACGTCTCCGAGAAGCTCTCCGACGCGCTGCCGATCTACCTGCTGCTGGTGGTCGGGCTGTCGGTCCTGCTGCTGATGCTCGTGTTCCGCTCGCTGCTGGTGCCGGTCAAGGCCGCGCTGGGCTTCCTGCTCACTGTCGCCGCCACGTTCGGCATCACGGTGGCGGTGTTCCAGCAGGGGCACCTCGCCAGCCTGGTCGGCCTGGACACTCCCGGTCCGTTGATCAGCTTCCTGCCGATCCTGCTCATCGGCATCCTGTTCGGGCTCGCCATGGACTACGAGGTGTTCCTGGTGTCCCGCATGCGGGAGGACTTCGTGCACGGCGAGACCGCCCGGGAGGCGACGATCAGCGGCATGGGACACGGGGCCCGGGTGGTCACCGCCGCCGCGCTGATCATGATGTCGGTGTTCGGGGGCTTCGTCTTCCTCGACGACCCGGTGATCAAGTCGATGGGCTTCGCGCTCGCCATCGGCGTGGCCATCGACGCCTTCGTGGTCCGCATGACCATCGTTCCGGCCGTGATGTCCCTGCTCGGCGACCGCGCCTGGTGGCTGCCCCGCTGGCTCTCCCGCGCCCTGCCGAACGTCGACATCGAGGGCGAGGGCCTGCGCGACCACCTGACGGCCCAGACCCCCACCCGGGTCTGACCGTCCCGACCACCTGAAGGTGCGGTGCCCGTTGCGGGCACCGCACCTTCGTCGTACCGGTCACACGCCGGCCGGGTACGTCTCCATCTCGCCGGGGACGGCCGGAACGGCCAGCGGGTGCAGGGCTGTCGTCTCGTCGCACCAGATGAGCGCGTCGTAACGCGCGCCCAGCCGGGTCGGCACGTAGTTGCCCCAGGACTCGAACGACGGGTCGTACACCACCCCGATCGCCCGGTGATCCGCCGGCTCGGTGACCCAGCCCGGCTGGTCGTCGCCGCCGAAGACGAGCACCGCCCGCTCGGGCATCAGCTCGTGCAACCGCCGTTCCACCGAGCCCTCCCGCGCCGGCGGCACCACCATCGCCTCGGACGGCGAGCCCCAGCGGGGGGCGGCGATCACCGTTCCCCGATAGGTGCCGAAACCGACCAGCGCCACCGCGTCGTCGCCGTACCGCTCGCGGGCCAACTGACCAATGTTGACCATCCCGTCCGCTGCCATGTCGGTGGCCCGCGCGTCCCCCACGTGCGTGTTGTGCGCCCAGACGATCCCTCGGGCGTCCGGGCCGTAGCGGTGTAGCAGCCGGTCCAGGGTGTCCTGCATGTGGGTGTCACGGATGTTCCACGAGTCCGGGCCGCCGGCCACCATCGCCCGGTAGTAGCGCTCCGCGCCGGCCACCACCTCGGCGTTCTGCCAGGCCGAGAAGCGGTCCGGGCCGTCCGACATGGCCTGTTCCCGGGTACGCGCCAACAGCCGGACCACCTCCTCCTCGCACCGGGCGGAGACGAACCGGCTGGCCGCGCCGTACTCCTCGACCCGCTTGCCGTACGGTTCGAAGCACCGGTACGCGTCCTGCGCCGCCTCCAGCGAGGTGGGGTCCTCCTCCCCCAGGTAGTCGAAGATCGCCTGCATCGACTCCCAGAGGCTGTAGACGTCGAGCCCGTGGAAGCCGGCCCGCTCACTGCCCGGTCGTTCCAGGTTCCACGCCCGCAGCCAGCGGCAGAAGCGCGCCACCTCCGCGTTGGCCCACATCCAGGTGGGCCAACGCTCGAAGCGTTCCAGCGCCGTCTGTGGATCGGCAGCCCCACCCGGCGCGTCGGTGACCGAACGGTGCACGCGGTCGCAGTCCGGCCAGTCGCCCTCCACGGCCACGAACGAGAAGCCGCACTCCGCGATCAGCCGACGGGTCAGCTGCTCACGCAGGCGGTAGTAGTCGTAACTGCCGTGCGTGGACTCACCGATCATCACCACCCGGGCGTCCCGAACGCGCTCCAGCAACGGGTCGAAGTCGCTCGGCGCGCCGAGCCGCTGAACCAGCATGGCAGCGGCTACCCGGCGGCCACGCCGACAAACCGTCGGCGCGTCGACCGCCGACACGCCGTGCGCGTGTACGGGTACGACGATCGGGTAGCCGACCGGTATGACCGTCACCGGCGTGCAGTTGCAGGAGTACCTGGCCGGGCTCGACTACCCGGTCTCCCGCGAGGACCTCATCCGCTGGGGGCAGGAGAACGGCGCCAGCACGGCGATGTTGCAGATGTTGCAGGCGTTGCCGGCCGAGCAGTTCGAGTCGCCGGCCGAGTTGAGCGAGGCGCTGACCACCCTCGCCTGACCGGCCGCGCACCCGCCGTGCGCAGAGGTGATTACCGGAGGGGGACGGTGCGGGATTCTTGGCGGGCGGTTTCGGCAGCGGCCAGGATCGTGACCACCTCACGGCCGAAGCGGACGTCGCAGCGGTGGTCGCGGGTGCCGGCCTGGACCTGCTCGACGAGCTGGTCGATCGCGACACCGAACGCCGTTGCAGCGTCGTACTCGCCGTGCGGCACGGTCTCGACGCCATTCTCGCCGTAGAACACGAACTCCCGGGCCATCGCCTCGGTCGGCGCGTCGAGGGAGAGCGAGGCGCTGCTGGTCGCACCGCCCTCGTGGGTGAGCAGCAGGTGCACCATCCCGCTCGGGCCGTCCACCGCCGTCACCTGGGTCACCCGGCCCAGCACCGGCAGGAGGATCGAGAGTGCGTGCGGGGCGATGTCCCAGAGGGCGCCGTGCTCGCGACGCCACAGGGAGCCGCCGTACGGGCTGCCATCCTGGAAGATCGACGCGAACGCCGTGGTGCGGCCGTGCTGCCAGCCACCGGCCGCGGCGGTCGCGGCGAGGAACGCGGTGACGTTCGGCTGGAACCGCTGGGTGAAGAACACCACGGAGGCGACTCCGGACGCCTCGGCGGCAGCGACGACCCGGTCGGCGTCGTCCACGGTGAGCGCCAACGGCTTGTCCAGCAGCAGGTGCCGGCCGGCGTTCGCGGCGCGGACCGCGATGTCGGCCTGGACGTCCGGCGGCAACGCGACGGCGATCGCCTCGCACTGCTCGATGAGGGCGTCGACGTCGGCGTAGGCGGGCACCCCGTACCGCTCGGCCAGTGCGGAGGCCCGCTCCGGGTTACGCCCCCACACTCCGACCAGTTCCGCGTCCGGGTGTGCGTGCAGCGCCTTCCCGTGCGTCTCGATCGCCCAGTGACCGGTGCCGAACAAGCCGAACCGCAGCACGTGTACCTCCGCTGTTTCGCCGCGCCGTGGCAACGCCACGGACCTGATCCACGCTAGTCGCCCCACTGGCCACACCGGTGGCGGGTCGCCAACCGAAGCGTCTGGTGCTCGCCAGCCGACGCCCGGTCTGCTCGTGCTGCCCCGCCGTGTCGGATGGTTTCCGGTGGTGTTCGGTGCGTCCCCGCGACTTCTGTGAGACGGGTGGCGAGGGCCGCCGGCACGGCCGACCTGCTCGCGGTGGGTAGGGGGTAGGGGGTAGGAGCGGTCATCCTTTGCTCTGCTTCAGCCCAGGCAACAGACGACGTCCGATAGTCGGACACCAGGTGTTTCCCTCGCTGAAGCAGAGCAAAGGACGTGAGGTGGGGGTGCACCTGCCCTCGCGGCGACACCCCGGTCGCACCCCCGGGGCACGCCGGGCAGGGAGCGTGAGCTGCTTACTACGACGGTTAGTAGGCTGTGCCGGTGACCGAGGCGACGACCGGGTGGGGCCGATGACCAGCGCGGCGGCCGGCTCCCCGGTGGACGGGCTCCTCGCGACGGCGTCGATCGTGCTGTCGCTGCTCGTCGCCGTGTGGGCGCTGATCGCGGCGGTACGCCACCGGCCTCCGGACCGGGTGCAGTTCGTCGGTCTGGCCGTACTGGAATTGGCGCTGCTCGCGTTGGGGGTGTCGGCTCTCGTGGCGGTCGGTGGCGGGGACCGGCCGGGCGAGCCCGGCGCGTTCTACGGCTACCTGGTCACGCTGGTCTGCCTGCCGCCGCTGGCCTGGGTGCTGGCCCGGATGGAACCGACCCGCTGGGGTTCGGCGATCATCTGCGCGGTCTGCCTGGTCGCACCGGTCGTGGTGGTCCGGTTGCAGCAGACCTGGGAGGTCCTCGGTGGTTGAGACACAGCCGGCACGACGCGCCACCAATGCCGGTCCGGGCCGACTGCTGATCGCGGTATACCTGCTCTTCGCCATCGCGGCGACCAGTCGGGCCGGCCTGCAGATCGCCACCAAGTTCGACGAGGCGCCGGTGGCGTACCTGCTCTCCGCCCTGGCCGCCCTCATCTACATCGTGGCCGCGGTGGGTCTGGCCCGTGCCGGGCACACCGGCCGGCGGGTGGCCCTGGCGTGCTGCTCGGTGGAGTTGGTCGGGGTCGTCGCCGTCGGCATCCTCAGCGTCGTCGACAAGGACCTTTTCCCCGACGAGACGGTGTGGTCGCAGTTCGGCAGCGGATACGGCTACATCCCGCTGGTGCTGCCGGTGTTGGGCCTGTTCTGGCTCTGGCGCACCCGCCGCGACGCGGCCTGACCGACAGCCGCGACCCGGCCTGACCGACCGGGCCGCGGGCCACCTGACGAGGGCGCGCGACTCAGGCCCGTGGGCCGCCGGCGACGTAGATGACCTGTCCGGAGACGAAGCCCGCCCCCTCACTGGTCAGGAACGAGATGGTGTGTGCGACGTCCTCCGGGCGTCCCGGACGACGTACCGGGATCTCAGCGGCCGCGTGCTTCTGGAAGTCCTCGAAGTCGACCTTCATGCGGGCGGCGGTGGCCGCGGTCATGTCGGTGACGATGAAGCCCGGCGCGACGGCGTTGACGGTCACCCCGAACGGCCCCAGCTCGATGGCGAGCGTCTTGGTGAAGCCCTGCAGACCCGCCTTCGCGGCGGCGTAGTTGGCCTGACCCCGGTTGCCCAACGCGGAGGTGCTGGACAGGTTCACGATCCGCCCCCACTTGCGGTCCACCATGTGCTTCTGGGCGGCCTGGCTGAACAGGAACGCCCCGCGCAGGTGCACGCCCATGACCGTGTCCCAGTCGGCGTTGGTCATCTTGAACAGCAGGTTGTCGCGGAGCACCCCGGCGTTGTTGACCAGCACGGTGGGCGCGCCCAGTTCGGTGGCAACCCGCTCGACGGCGGCCTCGACCTGGTCACGGTCGGACACGTCGGCGCCGACGCCGAGCGCACGGCCGCCCGCGCCGGAGATGGCGTCCACCGTCTCCTTGGTGGCGGCCTCGTCGATGTCGACCACTGCCACGGTCATCCCGTCCGCGGCCAGCCGCCGGGCGGTGGCCGCGCCGATGCCGCGTGCGGCTCCGGTGACGATGGCGACGCGGTGCTCCTCCGACATGATTACCTCCCGGTAACTTCGGTCCGATCGAATGGAGCCTAACTCACCGACGGTCAGCAACGATGACCGTCGCTTTACGCAAATGATCTTTCGGGAGAGTTCCTCCGCGCGTAGCGTCACGCCTGCTCACACCCGCCGACAGGCCAACGACCAGGCAAGGAACGACATCAGTTGAAGCTCTCTTGGACCAGTGGGGCCTGGCTGGCCGCCGTGGTCGCCGCTGCCCTCGCGGCGACCGGCGCACCCGCCTCCGCCGCCCCCGGCACATCGGCCGATCCCGGCTCGCCGGCCCCCACCGCCGACCTGCACACCCCACCCGGCACACATGCGGTCACTCTGATCACCGGTGACACCGTCACCACCCGCCGGGGTGCCAACGGCGGCACAGTTGACGTTCGAAGCCCGAGCGGTGGCTCCACACCGGTGCGGGTGGTGGAGGCCGGCGATGACCTCTACGTGTACCCGCAGTCCGTCCTGCCCTACGTGGCCGCGAAGACTCTGGACAAGCGGCTGTTCAACGTCACCCGGCTGATCGCCGACGGGTACGACGACGCGCAGGTGGACCACCTGCCGCTGATCGTGTCGTACACCGATGCGGCAGCCAGCCGGCGTGCCGACGCCACACCCGCCGGCGCGACCCGCATCCGTACCCTGAGCAGCATCTCGGGCGCCGCGGTCAGCGAGGACCGTGATCAGGCCGGCACGTTCTGGACCGCGCTCACCGGCACCGCCGCGAAGTCGGCCACCACCGACGCCGGACGCTTCGGCGCCGGGATCACCAAGATCTGGCTGGACGGCCGGGTACGCGCCGACCTGGCCGACACCACCGCGCAGATCGGCGCACCCGAGGTGTGGGCCGGCGGCGACACCGGCACGGGCGTGCGGGTGGCCGTGCTGGACACCGGGATCGACCCGACCCACCCGGACCTGGCCGACCGCATCGCCACGACGGCCGTGTTCGTGCCCGGTGAGCAGATCACCGACCGAGCCGGGCACGGCACTCACGTCGCCTCCACCGTCGCCGGCACCGGGGCCGCCTCCGGCGGGCGGGAGAAGGGTGTCGCTCCGACCGCCACGCTCGCCATCGGCAAGGTGCTGAGCGACACCGGGAACGGGCAGGACTCCTGGGTCATCGCTGGCATGGAATGGGCGGCCCGGGAGTCCGGCGCCCGCATCGTCAACCTCAGCCTGGGCGCGGGCCAGCCCAGCGACGGGGCCGACCCGATGAGCCAGGCGCTCAACACACTCAGCGCGGAGACCGGCACCCTGTTCGTCGTCGCCGCCGGCAACGACGGCCTCCAGAGCACCATCTCCGCTCCGGGTGCGGCCGACGCCGCGCTGACCGTCGGTGCGGTCGACAACAACGACGAGCTCGCCTCCTTCTCCAGCGAGGGCCCGCGGATCGGCGACGAGGCCATCAAGCCGGAGCTGACGGCGCCCGGCGTCGGAGTGCTCGCCGCCCGGTCGCAGTACGTCCCTGGCGAAGGCCTCTACCAGAGCATGGACGGCACCTCGATGGCGACGCCGCACGTCGCGGGCGCCGCCGCCCTACTCGCCGCGAGGCACCCGGACTGGACCGGCCAGCAGCTCAAGGATGCTCTGGTCAGCGTGACCAGGGCGACGCCGCAGTACGACCCGTACCAGGCCGGCACCGGACGTGTCGACGCCGCCGCAGCGGTCCGCGCTCCGGTAGTCGCCACCGGCGTCGTGTCCTTCAGCATGGGGCGGGACACCGCGAAGCCGACCCACCCGGTGACGTACACCAACACCACCGGCCAGCCGATCACACTGGGCTTGGTCGTGGACGCCGTGACCGCACCCAGCGGCCTGTTCACCCTGTCGGCGGAGCAGTTGACCGTGCCCGCACACGGTGTCGCCACGGTCACCCTGACCGTGGACACCACTCGGGCGGTCGCCGGCAACCGCTACACCGGTCAGGTGGTCGCCAACGGACCGGACCACGCCGTACTCACCCGCACCGCGGTCAGCCTCGGCAACTTCGTCCAGTACCACCACCTTCGGCTCGAACTCACCGACCGGGCCGGCCAACCGGCTCCCGGCCTGATCGAGCTGGGTCAAGCCGGCAGCTATGACCTGAGCTTCGTCAACACCGACGGGAACGGCATCGCTGACGTGCTCGTGCCCGAAGGCGTCTACTCGGCGATGGCTTTCCTCAACGTCACCGGCAGAGGCGGACCTCACTCGCTCGGCCTGGCGCTACTCGGGGATCCCGACATCGACTTGACCAAGGACACCACGGTCAGGCTGGCTGGCAAGGCGGCCCGCCAGATCGAGTCGCGGGTGCCGCAGCAGACGGCCAACACCTTCTCCCGGCTGGACTACTTCCGGTCGCAGGGCGAGGGCCGCTGGCGCTCTTTCCTGTACGGCGAGACGTACTACGACAGTTTCTGGGTTCAGCCGACCAACCACAACGTGAAGCACGGTGACTTCTACCTGAGTGCGCGGTGGCGTAAAGAACAGTCGGTGCTCAGCATCGGCACCAAGATGGCGAACTTCGACGACGTGGTCCGGCAGCAGGGCACCACCCAACTGCCGAAGGGCCGCTCGACGCTGCGGACGGTCTTCGCCGGCAAGGGCGCGGCGAGCGACTACGCGACGGTGAACGCCCGTGGCAAGGCCGTCGTGGTCCGGCGCAGCCTGGACGTCAACGATCGCGCCCAGGCCGCTGCCGCGGCCGCCGCCGGGGCGAAGCTGCTGCTGGTGGTCAGCGACACCCCGGGGCGCGAGGTGCGCAACTACTCGGTCGACTTATTCACGCCCACTCCGATCGAGGTGGCGCTGCTGAGCATCGATGAGGGCGAGGCGTTGATCCGCCAAACCCAGCAGGGCTCGACGAAGGTCGAGGTCGTCTCGCAGCCCGTCGCCGACTACACGTACGACCTGGTGCAGGCGTACCACAACCGGATTCCGCGCGAGCTGACCCGGACCGAGACGGCGAAGACGCTGGCCCGGGTGGACGTCGGCTTCAACGTCCCGACCTCGCAGACCCACGGCGGCGAGTTCCGCTACGACTGGCCGACGTACTCGAACTGGGGCATCGGAGTGACGAGTAACCGGCCGCTCGCCCCGGTCCGTACCGACTGGGTCTCCACCGGCGGCCTGTACGCCTGGGGTCAGGAGGCGTTCCTCGACTACCGGACGTACCAGATCGATGCCCGGACCAGTTACCGGGCCGGCAGTCACACGACGGAGCAGTTCTTCGAGCCGATCGAGCGGCCGCACCTGAACAACAACTTCAAACTGCCCGTCCGCTCGGGCGACCAGCTCAATCTGGACGTGCCCGGTTGGGGTGGGGACGACCACGTCGGTATGGCGACGAACTCCGCCACCCAGACGAACCAGCTCTACCAGGGCACCACCTTGCTGGGCCAGAGCAGCAGCACCTGGGTCAGCGGCACCGCGCCGGTCACGAAGGATCTGCCGTACCGACTGGTGGTGAAGACGACCCAGGACCCGACGGTGGGCCCCTACTCGACCAGCACCGAGACTCAGTGGACGTTCCGGTCGAAGGCACCCGCCGCCGGGGTGGAGTCGGCAGTGCTGCCACTGCTCCAGCTCGACTACGCGGTCGACACCGACGCGGCCGGCACGGCGAAGGGCCGGACCGACCTGAGGCTCTCCGCCGCCCACCTGCCCGGTGTCACCGGTTGCGGCAGCATCCGGCCGGTAAGCCTGGAGATCTCGTACGACGACGGCGCACACTGGCAGAAGCAGTCGCTGGGCCATCCGAAGGACGGTTCCTGGACGGCGAAGCTGCGGGCGCCGAAGGGCGCGAGTTACGTGTCGTTGCGGGCCGGCGCCACGGACAGCTCAGGCAACTCGGTCCGGCAGACCGTGCTGCGCGCCTTCGGGGTGCGGTGATAGACCCGCCGCGATGATCGCGACAGGGGACCGCGCCGCTCGGTGCGGTCCCCTGTTCCGTCAGTAGCCCCGCCCCCGGCAGAGGCGAATCCACCGGTACCCGTGCCCGGAGACCTTCACCGCGCCGAGTTTGCCCAACTCGCCGTAGCCACGGTCGGTGAGCACGTCGATCGGCAGGTCGGCCTCCGCTTCGAGGCTGCTCAGGTCCACCTCGACGTCGTCGGTGCCCAGGTTGTGCAGGAAGACCATCGTGCCGGTCGGCCCGTCCGCCCGGTGCGCCAGAACCCCCGGCGGCATCGCCACGTCGATGTGGGTGGTCGAGCCGGAGCCGATCTCCGGGGCCTCCCGCAGCGTACGGATCATGCGCTCGAACCAGGCGAGCAGCGACTTCGGGTCGCCACGCTGGGCGGTGACGTTGACGTTCTGGTAGCCGAAGTCACCCTTGTCGATCACCGGGCGGACCAGTTTCTCCGGGTCCGCCGTGGAGAAGCCGGCATTCGGCTTGTACGACCACTGCATCGGCGTACGGATCGCCTCCCGACCGGGCAGCGACAGGTCCTCGCCCATCCCGATCTCCTCGCCGTACCGCAGCACCGGAGTGCCGCGCAGGGAGAACTGCAACGCGTACGCCAGCTCGATGCGCCGCCGGTCGTTGCCGAGCATCGGGGCGAGCCGGCGGCGGATGCCCCGGTCGTAGATGCGCATGTTCTCGTCCGGGCCGAACTCCGCGTACACCTGGTTGCGCTGTTCGGTCGTCAACCGGGACAGGTCGATCTCGTCGTGGTTGCGCAGGAAGGTGGCCCACTGCCCGCCGACCGGGAGCTTCGGGGTGTCGCGCAGCGCCTCGATCAGCGACTCCGGGTCCTGCCGGGCGAGAGCGAGCATGAGCCGGCCGTTGAGCATGAAGTCGAAGAGCATGTGGATGCGGTTGCCGGAGCCGCTGGTATCGCCGAAGAACGTCGGGAGCTGGTCCGGTTCGACGTTCGCCTCGGCGAGCAGGACGGCGTCGCCGCGCCGCCACTGCACGTGCTGGCGCATCTCGGTGAGGAACTCGAAGTCCTTCGGGGAGTCCGGGTTACCCGGCTCGGTCAGCTCGATGATGAACGGCACCGCGTCCATCCGGAAGCCGGAGACCCCGAGCTGGAGCCAGAACGACATGATCTTCTTGACCTCGGCCCGGACCTCCGGGTTGGCGAAGTTCAGGTCCGGCTGGAACTTGTAGAACCGGTGGTAGAACCACGCCTTGGCGGTGCGGTCGTAGCTCCACGTCTCCTTCTGCTCACCGGGGAAGACCATGCCCTGGTGGCGGTCGTCCGGCTCGGTGTCGGTCCAGACGAACCAGTCGCGGTACGGCGAGTCGGGCGAGGAACGGGCCGACTGGAACCACGGGTGCTCGTCGGAGGTGTGGTTGACCACCAGGTCGATGATCACGCGGATGCCCCGGTTCTGCGCCTGGTGCAGCAGCTCGGCGAAGTCGCCGAGGGTGCCGAAGCGGGGGTCCACGTTGTAGAAGTCGGTGACGTCGTACCCGTCGTCGCGGTTGGGCGACGGGTGGATCGGGTGCAGCCACAGGCAGGTCACGCCCAGCCGGGCGAGGTAGTCCAGCCGGCCGAGCAGCCCACGGATGTCGCCGACCCCGTCGCCGTCGGAGTCGGCGTACGTGTCGATGTCGAGGCAGTAGACGACGGCTTCGGAATACCAACGGTCACCCATGCGGGAGGAACTTCTCCCGTTGATCACCACGGCAAACCCGATGGACCCGCCCGGTCGGTACCCTGCCCGGCATGGAGAGCGACCTCGTACCGCCGAGCGATGAGTTGGACTGGTCCCGGGGCGAGTGGTTGCACCCGCCGGTACGCACCGAGCACGGCCCGGCCGGTGAGCTGGTCGTCGAGGCCGGAGCGGAGACCGACTTCTGGCGTCGGACCAGCTACGGCTTCGTCCACGACAACGGCCCGGCGCTACTGGCGCCGTTGCCCGTCGGCACGGCCATGGAGGTGAGCTTCGCGCTCGACTTCTCGGCGCAGTTCGACCAGGCCGGCGTGCTGGTGCGGGTGGACGAGCGGACCTGGGTCAAGGCGGGTGTCGAGGTGAGCGACGGCGAGTCGCAGCTCGGCGCGGTGGTGACCCGGGAGTTCTCCGACTGGTCGGTCTCCCCGGTTCCGGGCTGGGCGGGTCAGGAGGTGACCGTACGGGTCAGTCGGGCCGGTGACGCGCTGACCGTACGTGCCCGGGTTGCCGACGGGCCGTGGCGACTGGTCCGTCTCGCCCCGCTGGACCCGACCGTCGAGGCGATGGCCGGCCCGTTCTGCTGCGCCCCGACGCGCGGCGGCCTCACCGTGGTGTTCACCGGTTGGCGGCAGGGCCCGGCGGACACGGCGCTGCACCCGGAGGCCTGACGATCGAGGGGTGGCACGGCTCACCGACAGGTGTGCCGTGCCGGCCACTGGGTATGACAGTCCGATCCCCTCCTCGGCCGTACGGAAGGATGACCAATGGCGTACGCCCAGACTGGTGACCCGTCCGAGTTCACCGGCCTGACCGGATGGGTGGCCTCGGTGATCGAGGCGATGGGTCCGGTCGGCGTGGCCCTGCTGGTCGCGCTGGAGAGCATCGTCCCGCCCATCCCCAGCGAGATCGTGCTGGCGATGGCGGGTTTCCTGGCCCACGAGGGTCAGTTCAACGTCGTCCTCGTGGTGGTGGCCGCGACGGTCGGCTCGCTGGTCGGCGCGCTGGTGCTCTACTGGGCCGGCGCGGCGGTCGGTGAGGAGCGATTGAAGCGCTGGCTGGACCGTGTTCCGCTGGTGGACAGCGACGACCTGGAGAAGGCCGACCGCTGGTTCGAGCGACACGGCCGCTGGGCGGTGCTGATCGGCCGGGTGGTGCCGGTGGTCCGCAGCCTGGTCTCCGTCCCGGCCGGGGCCAACCGGATGCCGCTGGGCGAGTTCGTCCTGCTCACGACGATCGGCAGCGGGGTGTGGAACGCCCTGATCGTCGGCTCCGGTTACGCGCTGGGCAGCCGGTGGCAGAACGTCGAGCGGTACAGCGACTGGTTCAACTACGCCATCGGAGCGGTCTTCGTCGTCATGGTGGTCGCCTGGGTGGCCCGCAAGATCCGCCGCCGTCGGCAACGCGACGACCGGCGGTCGGTGACCGCCGGTCGCTGATCCGCGTCGTCGCCGACGCCCCTGGCGGGACGCCGTCGACAGTCAGGGCAGGGGATGCCCTGCGGCGGGTGCCGGTGCGGCCTGCGGCACCAGGCCAGCAGCGCCAGCAGCCCGGCGAAGAGCGGCCCGGCCGCGCCGGCCAGGCCGTCGCCGAGGTGATGACCCAGGGGTACGCCGGCCAGCCGTTCGTCGAGCAGTCCCGTAGCGCCCTCGTCGGTGACGAGCAGGCGGTACAGGACCAGCGGTCGGAGCCCGACACGCGGGACGGCGTGCCGTCACCACGTTTCCGGGCGTTACCACTGTGGGTAACGAAGCGTCCGACCGGCGCGGACAGGCCGCGAGCGGCAGAAACGGACGGTGGTGCGCGATGACGGGGCAGGTGGCGGAGGCACCCGGCGGGACGACCGCGGGGACCGATGTGCTCACCGTTGGCGTCGAGGAGGAGTTCCTGCTCGTCGACCCACACACCGGCGCCGCGGTGCCCGCCGTCGACCTCGTGCTCGAACAGGTCCCGGCGGAACTGCGCGGCCAGGTGGAACGCGAGTTCCAGACCAGCCAGATCGAGATCGGCTCGCCGCCCGGCCTCGAGCTGTCCTCGATCCGGCACTCCCTCGGCGTACTCCGCAAGGCGCTCGCCGACGCGGCCGAGCGGGCCGGCGTACGGCTGCTGGCCATCGGCACCGGCCCGGTGGACGGCCCGGTGCCGCCGGTCGTGGACAAGCCCCGTTTCGACCGGATGATCGAGCGCTTCCGGCTGCTCGTGCCCGGCCCCGGCAACAACGGCATGCACGTGCACGTGGGCGTCCCCGATCCGGAGACCGGCGTGCAGGTGCTCAACCACGTCCGGCCGTGGCTGCCGATGCTGCACGCCATCACCACCAACTCGCCGTTCGCCGGTGGCGAGGACACCGGCTACGCGAGCTGGCGCTCGGTCGAGTGGGAGCGCTGGCCGTCGGTCGCGCCGACGCCCTGGTTGGAGTCGCACGAGCACTACCAGCGGCTGATCCGTCAGTTGATCGCCAGCGGGGTGATGCTCGACGAGGGAATGCTCTACTGGTACGCCCGGCTGTCGGCGAAGTACCCGACCGTGGAGCTGCGCATCGGCGACGTCTGCCCGACCGTGGACGACGCGGTGCTGGTCGCCGCGCTGGTCCGCGCGCTCGTGGCCACCGCCATGGACGACGTCGAGGCCGGCCGCCCCGCGCTGCGGACCGACCACCACCTGCTGGTCGGCGCGCACTGGCGGGCCGCCCACGACGGCCTGGAAGGTGAGGGCGTCGACGTCACCACGGGCGAGCCGAAGCCCGCCTGGGACCTGTTGGACGGGTTCGTCGAACGACTGCGGCCGGCGCTGGAGCGGCACGGCGACTGGGCCGAGGTGTCCGACCTGCTGGGCGGGCTGCGCCGCCACGGCACCGGCGCGGCCCGGCAGCGCGCCGTGTACGCCCGTACCGGACGGCTCGTCGACGTCGTGCACGACGTGGCGCGACAGACGCGCGGCTGAGCACGCGCGTGACAGGATGATCCTGTGGCGCAACGATTGATCGTCATCGGCGGGGACGCCGCCGGCATGTCGGCGGCGTCCCAGGCACGCCGCCGCCGCGACCGCGACGACCTGGAGATCGTGGTCTTCGAGCGGGGCCACTTCACCTCCTACTCGGCCTGCGGCATCCCCTACTGGATCAGTGGGCTCGTGCCCGGTCCGGAGCATCTGATCGCCCGCGACCCGGAGACGTTCCGCACCTCGTTCGACATCGACGTACGGATGCGCCACGAGGTGACCGCCATCGACCTCGAACGGCGCGAGGTGGTCGCCCGGGACCTGGAGCACGGCGGCGAGGTCCGGGAACGCTTCGACGAGCTGATGTACGCCGCCGGCGCGACACCGACCAAGCCCGCGTGGGCGCAGTCGGACGTCGCCGGCGTGTTCGGGGTGCAGACCCTCGACGACGGGGCGGCGCTGCGCGACTGGCTGGACGCCGAGCCGCAGCCGCGCCGGGCGGTGGTGGTGGGCGGCGGCTACATCGGCGTCGAGATGGCCGAGGCGATGATCCAGCGCGGCCTGTCGGTGACGCTCGTCGAGCAGGCCGAGCAACCCATGTCGACGGTCGACGCCGACATGGCCGAACTCGTCGCCGAGGCCATGCGTGGCCTCGGCGTCACCATCCGCGCCGGCCTGCCGGTGACCGGCCTCGACCAGCGGGACGGCCGGGTGTCCGCCGTGGTCACCGCCGACGGACCGATTCCGACCGACGTCGTGGTCCTGGGTCTCGGCGTACGCCCCAACGTCGGGCTCGCGGAGGCCGCCGGACTGCCGCTCGGGCCGACCGGCGCGATCCGGGTGGACCGGCGGATGCGGGTCCCCGGCTTCCCCGGAATCTGGGCGGCCGGCGACTGCGTGGAGACCCTGCACCGGGTCAGCGGAATGCCGGTGTACATCCCACTCGGCACCCACGCCAACAAGCAGGGCCGGGTGGCCGGCATCAACATCGGCGGCGGGTACGCCACCTTCACCGGCGTGATCGGCACGGCCGTGACCAAGGTCTGCGAGCTGGAGGTCGGTCGCACGGGTCTGCGGGAGCGGGACGCCTCGGCGGCCGGCTTCGACTTCATCTCGGTGATCGCCGAGTCGACCAACCGGGCCGGCTACTACCCCGGCGCCCGACCGATGACCGTCAAGCTGATCGCCGAACGTCCCAGCGGCCGTCTGCTCGGCGCGCAGATCGTCGGCTGGTCCGAGGCGGCCAAGCGCATCGACACTCTTGCCGTCGCGTTGTGGAACGGCATGACCGTGGACGACATGACGGCACTGGACCTGGGCTACGCTCCGCCGTACGCGCCGGTCTGGGATCCGGTGCTGATCGCCGCCCGGAAGGCGGTCGATGCGCTCGCCGCCCTTGATCGCTGACCGTGCCCGCCGTGGAGGTCCACCCCGTGACCCAGACCCCGACCAGGCCCACCGCGCGCCGACGTCCGACCATGGTCGATGTCGCCCGACACGCCGGAGTCAGCCTGAAGACGGTGTCCCGGGTGGTCAACGACGAGCCGGTGGGTCAGGAACTGCTCGGCCGGGTGCTGGCCGCCATCACCGAGCTGGGCTTCCGACGTAACGACATCGCGCGCAACCTGCGCTCGCGCCAGCTCAACGCGACCGTCGGGTTGCTCATCGAGGAGATCGCCAACCCGTTCTACGCCACGATCGCGAGCGTGGCCGCCGAGATCGCCGCCGCGCACGGCACCATGTTGATCACCGCCTCCTCGGAGGAGGACCCGGAGCGGGAACGCGCCGTCCTCCAGGACTTCACCCAGCGCCGGGTCGACGGGCTGCTGGTGGTGCCGGCGGGCCCCGACCACTCGTTCCTGCGCCGCGAGGTCGAACTGGGCATGCCGGTGGTCTTCCTGGACCGGCCGCCGCAGGGGCTGCTCGCGGACACCGTACTGCTGGACAACTCCGGTGGCGGTCGGGCCGGCGTCGACGCGCTGCTCGACGAGGGGCACCGGAGGGTCGGTCTCCTGCTCGGCGCGCCGAGCGTACCCACGATGCGGGAACGGCTGGCCGGCGCGCGGGCGGCGCTGGCGGACGCCGGAGTCGAGTCCGACGAGTCGCTGGTGTGCGACCGCCTGATCGCCCCTGAGGAGGCCGGGCGGGCGGTCGCCGCGCTGCTCGACCTCCCGGACCCACCCACCGCGTTCTTCTGCGGCAACAACCGGCTCACCGTCGGCGCGTTGCAGGAGCTGCATCGCCGGGGCAGCGACGCGGCGCTTGTCGGCTTCGACGACTTCGAACTGGCCCACCTGATGCCGCGACCGTTGACCGTCGTCGCCTACGACACACGCGAACTGGCCCGGGTAGCCACCGAACGCCTCTTCGAGCGCATCGCCGGCGACGACTCCCCCCCGTCGACAACGGTCCTACCCACCCGCCTCCTACACCGAGGCCTCCCCTAACCCAGCCCCACCCCACCCCGCTGCCCGCTCTGCCCCGCAGCCCGCAGCCCGCAGCCCGCAGCCCGCAGCCCGCTGATCTTGCACTTCCTGTCGTCGACCCGCGCACAAATGCCCCCTTTGTCGCAGCAGAAAACGCAAGATCGCGGGAGTGAGCGACGTGCATGCGCCCCCGCACCCACCCGACCTGCGCGATCTTGTACTTTCTGTTGTCGCTCCGTGGATTTTGACCCACTCTGTCGCGACAGAAAGTGCAAGATCGCGGCGGGGGTCAGGGCGGGATCAGGGCCGGGGGGGGTTAGCGCGGTGCTGTCAGGAGGGCTTTTACCTCGGCTTGGGTTGGGGGGTTGGCGCCTCGGCGGGCGCAGGTCAGGGCTGCCACCGTCGCCGCCTGAAGGAGCACCGTCGTCCACTGCTGCTCGGTCACCGCGGCGAGCCGGTCGGAAGGCCGGTCACCAAGCGCGTCGATGTCGGCCAGTGCGGCGAGCAGGCCACCCGTGAACGAGTCGCCCGCGCCGACGGTGTCGACCACTGTGGTGCGAACGGCCGGCTGCTCGTGCAGCACTCCGTTGGGGGCGAGCAGCCACGCGCCCTCACCGCCACGGGTCACCACGGCGCAGGACACGCCGGCTTCGCGCCAGTCGGCCATCACGTCGCCCACCGACCGACCCGGGTAGAGCCAGGCCAGGTCCTCGTCGCTGGCCTTGACCACGTGCGCGAGGGGTACCTGTCGGCGTACCCGCTCCTGCTCGGCGGCCCGGTCCGTGACGATGCTCGGACGCAGGTTGAGATCGATCGAGAGGGTGACGGCGTCGCGGTCGCGTTCGCGGGCGAGCAGCCCCTCCAGTGCCTGCGCGCCGGGGGCGAGCGCCAGGGCGAGTGACCCGGTGTGAAAGGCGATCGCCGACGAGCCGGCCAGGTCGGGCAGTTCCTGCGGTGTCCACTGCCAGTCCGCCGCGCCGTCGAGCCGGAACTCGTAGCTGGCCTGGCCGGTGGCGTCCAGGGTGGCGACCGCCACCGAGGTGGGTTCCGGGGCGCGGACCGCCCACTGGAGGTCCACCCGGTTGGCCGCCAGGTGCTCGGCGACCTGCCGACCGTACTCGTCGGGACCGAGCCGGGCCAGCAGTCGTACCGGCTGGTCGAGTCGGGCCAGGGTGACCGCCACGTTCGCGGGCGAGCCGCCCGGCACCGCGCGCTGCCCGTCGGCGGTGACCACCAGGTCGATGAGCGCCTCTCCGGCGACAACGATCATGCGGTCACCGTCCCCGGGGCGAGCGGGCCGGGGCCACCGAGGCCGTCGGCCGAGCGGGACAGCAGCACCGCCTGGTACGCGTGGTAGACGTCGGGGCGGCCGTGCCACACCGTGTCGGCGGGCAGGTTCCGCGCGTCCAGCTCGTGCCGCCAGCCGGTGCCGTCGACGAGGTAGTGGCGCGCGTACGCCCAGAAGGCCCGGTACCAGTCGGCGTAGGCGGCGTCCCCGGTACGGCGGAACAGGGTGACCGCCGCCCCGATGGCCTCGGCCAGCACCCAGTGCATCCGGGAGCGCACGACGGGCGAATCGTCCCAGTCGATGGTGTAGACGAAGCCGTCCGCGCGGTCCACCGCCCAGCCGCGCCGCAGGGCGGCGGCGAACAGGGTACGGGCGTCGGCGAGCAGCCAGCCCGGCGGCTGCGGCAGGACCGCCTCCAGTTCGAGCAGCAGCCGGGCCCACTCCAGCCAGTGGCCCATCGTCGAGCCGTACGGCCGGAACGGGTCGGCGGGCTGGTCCCGGTTGTAGTCGAGCAGCGGCACCCAGTCGGCCGTGAAGTGCTCGGGCAGCCGCCAGTCGTGCCGGGCGGCCTCGGTGTGCACCAAATGGCTGGCGATCCGCAGGGCCCGGTCGGTCCAGCTCGTGTCGCCGGTGGCGGCGGCAGCGGCGAGGAACGCCTCGACCATGTGCATGCTGCTGTTCGCGCCGCGGTAGTCCTCGGTGACCGTCCAGTCCCGGTTCCACGATTCGCGGACGGCGCCCGTCTCGTCGTCCCAGAACCGGTCCCGCACCACGCTGAGGACGTCGGCGAGCAACCGGTCCGCGCCGGGCCGCCCGGCCCGGGCGGCGCTGGACGCGGCGAGCAGCACGAACGCGTGGTCGTACCCGGCCTTGCGCTCGTCGGTCGGAGTGCCGTGCTGATCCACGGCGCCGAACCAGCCGCCGTACCGGTCGTCGCGCAGCAGCGTGTCGAGCGCGGCGACGCCGTGGTCGACGATGGCGGCGGCATCCGGGTCACCGTTGCGGTGGGCGAGCGCGGCGACGTGGGTCATCCGGCAGGTGATCCAGGTGTAGACGGCTTCGCCCCGGTCCGGGGTGCGGTCGTCGGTGAGCCACCAGAAGCCACCCTCGGGCCGGACCGACCGGCGGGCGGTGTCGAGCAGCGTGCGGGTCTGGTCGGCGAGGAAGCCGTCCAGGTCGGGCATGTCGGGTACCTCCGCCGGGGCAGGGGGCGGTTCGGCGTCGAAGCGGGGCGCGTCGGTCATCTCAGCTGGTCACCGTCGAGGAGCGAAGGGGCATACGGCAAGGATCGGCGGACGGACCGGGTCCGCGCCGGAAAACGGTCAACGGTACGGCATGCCGCCGTAGACGTAGGAGTGGAAGCGATTGCTTCTCATCCCTTTTGTCCGTTGACAGCGTTGTCACTTCCCAACCCTGCTCCGACAGCGGTCGACTGTCAATTCCTCTGCGTCACACCACCCGTCAGGAGTTGGAGGACCCACTGTCGGTGGGCGTGGCGGACAGCAGCGTGGCCCAGTCCTGAGCGGCAGCCCAGTCGGCGAAGCGCTGCCAGCCGACCTCCGGGTAGTCAGCCCGCAGCCCGGGGACATCAAGGTCCAGACCGACTTCGGTGAAGTACTCGAACATCGCCGCCAGGTCGCTGGACCACTGCCGGACACGGGCCAGCGGCACCTGCCGATGGTCGATGGCGGAGCGGGTGACGACGGTGAGGACCTCGGCGATTTCCGCAGGCGTGCACTGATCAGAGGCGATGTCGATCCGGCGGCCGGCGAACTCGTCGGGGCGCTGGAGGACGAGCGAGGCGAACGCGCCGATGTCGGCCGCCGGAATGAGGGCGAGCCGCCGATCTGCCGGCATCGGCCACGCGAACACGCCCTTGCGCAGGCCGTCGAGGGTCCAGCCACTGGCGTAGTTGTCCATGAATGCCGCTGGCGCGATGATCGTGCAGGGCACGCCGGAGCCGCGAAGGTGCTGCTCGACCAGGTACTTGCTCTCGTAGTGCGGGACGCCCGTGCCCCGGTCGGCGTGCGCGACCGTGGTCAGCACGATATGACCGAGGCCGGCGGCAGCCCCGGCGTCGACGAGGGCCGCGCCGTGTCGGACCTCGGTGGCCAGGTCGGTGCCGAACGGGGTGGTGACCGCGAACAACGAATCCGCTCCGGCGAGCGCGGCATCCAGGGAGGCACGGTCGTCGAAGTCGGCTTGGCGCACCTCCGCGCCGAGGCCGCGCAGAGTGTCGGCGGCCGAGGAGGTGGGTTGGCGGGTGAGCGCTCGTACCCGATGGCCGGCCTTCAGCAAGGCGCGGGCCGTGGCCCCGCCCTGCGCTCCGGTGGCTCCACTGACGGCGACGGTGAGCACGGGTCCTCCCGGGGTAAGATAGCTGCGTGACGCATTTGCTGCATCACGCAGCAGATTAGAAGGAATCGCTGCGCCGCGCAACCAATTAGGAGGTGACCGACATGACTCCACCACGTCGGGCACGGCTCTACGAGGAGCTGTCGGTGGCGTCCCGTCGCTATCTGGCCTCGTATGTGCTGTTCAACCAGGCGATCGCCGACCACCTCGGGCTCCATCCGACAGACGTGCAGTTCCTCAGCCTGCTCACCGCGGCACCCAGTCCGCCCACGGTGCGTGAGATCGCCGAGATGACCGGCCTGACCACCGGCTCGGCCACCCGCCTGGTCGACCGACTGGAACGTGGCGGCTACGTGAAACGCACGCCCGACCGGGAGGACCGGCGTCGGGTGCTGGTCAGCCCTGTGCCGGACCGGATCGACCGGGTCACGAGGGTCTGGGACGACCTTGGCCGGTCCTGGCAGGCGATCCTCGACGACCACACCGAGGAGGAGCTTGAGGTGATCACCCGCCACCTGGCGCGCGCACACGACCTCAGCCACGCCCAGATGGATCGGCTGCGTTCACGGCCCAAGCCCGACTGAGCGGGCCGGCAGGTTGCAAGCCGTCCCTCAGTAATGGTCGCCGATCGGCCGACGCGCCTCCTCGAACAGCGCCGGCCCCTCGTAGCGCACCGGAGGCAGCGGCGGGGTCGCCGGCTTGACCTCTTCGAACTGCTCACTGGAGAGCGCGTACACCACCCGGCCGAGGCCGGACCGGTCGATCGCCGTGGCGCACATCGGGCACGGCTGGCAACTCGTGAACATGGTGGTGCCGGCTGCCACCTCGGCGGACAACTCCCGGGCGGCCCAGCGGGCCAACTTCAGCTCCGGGTGGGCGGTGATGTCCACATCCGAGACCACCGTGTTGTGGTCCTCGATGAGGACGACACCGTCCGCGTCGACCAACAACGAGCCGAACGGCCGTTCGCCGGAGGCCCCGGCCTGGCTGGCGATCTCCACGGCGCGGCGAAGGAACTTCTCGTCATCTGGTGTCACCGGGCCTCCCGGTCACGTCCTGCTGCGGAACGGGGCGAGCGTGGCACGGATCTGGTCGCCCGCGCCCCAATCGTCGTCGAACTGGGCCAGCACCGCGAGGTGCTGTCGCAATTGGATGATCGGCATCCGGGCCCGCCAGTCGCTGTCGAGCGACGTCAGCTCCGCGTAGACGTCGAAGAACCGCTGCGCCTCCGGCGGCGGCGACGTCGTCCAGACGTGGGCGAGGTCGACCTCGGCCCAGAGGTAGGACACCGCCGGATCGATCAGCGCCGGCTGGCCGTCCGCCGTGGACAGGACGTTCTGCGTCCACAGGTCGCCGTGTGTCAGGCAGCCGGGCCGGGCCGGCAGCAGCTCGGGCAACCGGGCACAGAGCCGTTCCAGCGCCGCCCGATCCTCGCGATCCAGCGCCGCGTCCACACGGGGCTCGCCGAGCCACCGGAGCAGCCGGTGCTGCGCGAAGAACGCGAAGCCGTCGTCGTGCCACGTGTTGACCTGCCGGCGACGCCCCAGCCAGTTGTCCCGGTGCCAACCGAAGCGCGGATGGGGCGTACTCATGTGCAGGTGAGCCAGCACATGCGCGAACCGCTCCCAGAACGCCTCGCTGCGCGGCCTCGGCCGCAGCAGCGACAGCACCAGCACGTCCCGGTCCGCGAGGATCACCTCGGGCGTCGCCACCCCGCCCAGGTCGCGCAGCGCGGCCAACCCGTCGGCCTCGGCGGGGAAGACGTCGTCGGCCGGCGCCTCGGCGAACGCCTTGACGAACACCGGCGGCGCGTCCCGGCGGGTGGCGATGCCCGCCAGCGCCGCGAGCCCTCCCGCCGCCGGCTCGACGGCGACGACATCCCGCATCCCGGCGCGCAGCAGGCTCTCCCGTAAGAACGGCCCCGGTCGCATCACGACAGGTTCCTGGATGTCCGATCTGGTGTCCACCCCGTCTGCCGCGCCCGGGCAGGATGGCGGGATGGAACTGCCCGAGGGGGTGGTCCGCTGGCTGCTCGACAGCGAGTGACACGTCGGGTCAGCCGGCCTGGCAGGTACGGCACCAGTAGAGGTTGCGGCCGGCCAACTCGCCGCGACTGACCTCGGTGCCACAGATGTGGCAGGGAGTGCCGGCGCGGCGGTAGACGTACACCTCGCCGCCGTGGCGGTCGACGCGCGGCGGCCGGCCCATCGCCTCCGGCAGGTGGACGTCGCGGACGGTGTCGATCCGACCGTGCTCCAGGGCGAGCCGCATCAGCGCGACCAGGTCGGTCCAGAGGGCGTCCCAGCCGGCCCGGGTCAGCCCCCGGCCGGGCGTCGTCGGCGGCAGGCCGGCCCGGAACAGCGCTTCGGTTACGAAGATCAGACCCGTGCCGGCCACCACCGACTGGTCGAGCAGCAGCGCGGCGAGGGGCGTCGGGCTGCGGGAGATCCGGGCGTACGCGCGCTCGGGGTCGGCGTCGGCGCGCAGCGGGTCCGGGCCGAGGCGGGCTCGCAGGGCGTCGACCTCGGGCGGGGTGAGCAGTTCGCAGACGGTCGGGCCGCGCAGGTCCAGCCAGTGCCGGTCACTGGCCAGCCGCAGCCGCACCTGGCCGACGGGCTCGGGTGGCGTCCCCGGGCCGTCGGTGAACTTGCCGTACAGCCCGAGGTGCACGTGCAGGGTCACCTCGTCGGCGAAGCGGTGCAGCAGGTGCTTGCCGTACGCCTCGGTGCTGTCCAGGACGGTGCCGGAGAGCCGCGCGGCGCCCTCGGCGAAGCGGCCCTGCGGGCTGGCGGCGTACAGCTTGTCCCCGGCGAACAGCTCGGCGTGCCGGGCCGCCAGGCGGTGGATCGTGTGTCCCTCTGGCACGGGTGCCAAGGATAGTCAGCGCCGGCCGTACCCGAAATCGGTGTCAGGAAACGCCCAGGTGGGTATTTCGGGGTCGCAACGCGTGGGCGCCACCTCTGAACGTCGGCCACCACGCAGTCAACAGGAGGTGTGCAGTGGTCAAGATTCCTTCGCTCTCCCGCCGGTCGGAGCAGACGCCGACGCGGGACGAGAACCTCGACGGCCGGGTCGACGGCCGTGATACGCCGCTGACCGACCGGGACGCCGACCAGGCGACGTACCCCAGCACCACGGCCACCGGCGACGCCACGGCGACCGCCGGACGCACCGGCGAGGCCGAGCGGCGAGCCGCGGAGCGCGCGGCCGTGGCCCGCGCCGCCACCGCCCGGCCGGCGGACACCGAGACCCGGTCCGACGCCGCCCGCCCGGCCGCCGCTGCCGCGACGGTCGCGGCCCCGACCATCGAGCGTGACAAGAACCTCGACGGTACGACCCGACGTCCCGAGCGGGACACCGACCTCGATCCCACCACCCGGCGGCCCGACGTGACCGACCGCCCGGTCCACACGACCCCCGCCCGCGACACGGAGCTGGAGCCGCCGGTGACGCGCGGCCCGAAGCCTCGGGCGAGCCTGCTCGCCACCCTCGGCCTGATCGTCTCCGTCGTCGGTGCGCTGTTCGTGCTGAGCGGCACGCTGGCCGGGTACGGCATCGGGCTCGGCGGGGTCGGCGCGGTGCTCTCGGTGCTGGGCCTGATGGCGACCCGCCGCCGGCACGTCGCCGGCAAGACCGACGCGCTGTTCGGCATCCTCATCGGGCTCGCGGCCGTGGTGCTCGGCGTCCTGGCGATGACCGGACAGTTCGTGTGGCCGACCACCGACGGCGACTGGGTGCAGCGCCTCCGCGAGTGGCTTGACTCACAGTTTGTCGATCGCTTCTAGCGGGCACTGTTCCGCTCGCCGGTGATGCACCGGCGAACAGCCGGCGGTTCGCCGGCAGCCCGATCAGTCCGGTGGTTCACCGGCTGGGACACACCCTTTCAGGGGCGGCGATTCGCCGCCCCTGAAGTGTGTCCGGGGTTCGTCCCGTTCTCCTCGCACCCGCTCTCCCTTGCGCCGCCTTCCCCTTGCGCCCTCCGCCCGCGCCCCTCCCGTTGCGTCCTTGCTCTGCTTCACCCCAGGCAACACCGTGCGTCCGATTACCGGACGGCAGCTGTTGCGCCCGTTGAAGCAGAGCAAAGGACGTGCACCCACCCACCGCCCCCGCCCGCCGGCCGCCTGATGCACCTCGATCCACCACGGGCGGCACCCACCGCGCAGCGGCACCACCGGGGTGACCCGGAGCACGCACCACTCCTCACCTGCCCGTCAACGCAACGAATCACGGCCGAGCTGACCTCAGACGCAACGTATCTACGGTCTGCGCAACTCTCGGTGGTGGATCTCGCCGCTGACGCCGCATACCGTTGAGCAACGGCGCCAGCCCGTGGGCCACGGTGGCCGGGCGCGCCCGACCCCTGGGAGCAGGACAATGACGATGGACGCCACCAGCCAGCGCCTGTTGATGTGCCGGCCGACGTACTTCGCCGTCGACTACGCCATCAACCCCTGGATGGACCCGAGCGCGCCGGTCGACGCCGCGCTGGCCGTCCGGCAGTGGGAGCAGCTCCGCCAGACGTACCTTGACCTGGGCCACACCGTCGAGGAGATCACCCCGGTACCCGGCCTGCCCGACATGGTCTTCGCCGCCAACGGTGGCACCGTGATCGACGGCAAGGCGATGGCCGTGCAGTTCCGCGACCCGCAGCGCGCCGACGAGGCGCCGGCCTACCGGGCCTGGTTCGAGGCCGCCGGCTTCGAGATGTACGACCCGAAGCACGTCAACGAGGGTGAGGGCGACGTCCTGCTGGCCGGCGACCACCTGCTGGCCGGCACCGGCTTCCGGACCGCCCATGCCGCGCACGCCCAGTTGCAGGAGGTCTTCGGCTATCCGGTGATCACCATGCAGCTCGTCGACCCGCGCTTCTACCACCTGGACACCGCGCTGACCGTCCTCGACGAGCAGACCGTGGCGTACCTGCCGGAGGCGTTCTCCCCCGGCAGCCAGGCCGTGCTGCGGCGGCTCTTCCCCGACGCCGTGCACGCCACCATGGCCGACGCCGAGGTGCTGGGCCTGAACGCGGTCAGCGACGGACGGCACGTCGTGCTGCCCGCGCAGGCCACCGACCTCGCCGCCAAGCTGCGCGACCGGGGTTACGAGACCATCGGTGTCGACCTGTCCGAGCTGCGTAAGGCCGGCGGCGGACCGAAGTGCTGCACGCTGCGACTCCGTCAGGGAAAGGCAAGCAAGTGATCGTGGACGACATGCTGCGTACGCCGGGAGCGGTCCGGGACGCCGAGCGCTGGACGGCGCACAACTACCACCCGCTGCCGGTGGTGATCTCGTCCGCCGAGGGCGCGTGGCTCACCGATGTGGACGGCAAGCGCTACCTGGACTGCCTCGCCGGCTACTCGGCGCTCAACTTCGGCCACCGGCACCCGCAGCTCATCGCCGCCGCGCACGCGCAACTCGATCGGCTGACGCTGACCAGTCGCGCGTTCATCCACGACCAGTTCGCCGACTTCTGCCGGGAGCTGGCCGAGCTGTGCGGCAAGGACCTCGTACTGCCGATGAACACCGGCGCCGAGGCCGTGGAGACCGGGATCAAGGTGGCCCGCAAGTGGGGCTACCAGGTCAAGGGCGTACCGGCCGGTCAGGCGAACATCATCGTGGCCGACGGCAACTTCCACGGCCGGACGACGACCATCGTCAGCTTCTCCACCGACGAGGACGCGCGCGCCGACTTCGGGCCGTACACCCCGGGCTTCACGGTCGTGCCGTACGGCGACCTGGACGCGCTCGGCGCCGCGATCGACGAGAACACCGTCGCCGTGCTGCTGGAGCCGATCCAGGGCGAGCAGGGCGTGGTGGTGCCGCCGGAGGGCTACCTGCCGGGAGTACGCGAGGTCTGCACCGAGCGGAACGTGCTCTTCATCGCCGATGAGATCCAGTCGGGTCTGGGGCGTACCGGTCGGACCTTCGCCTGTGACCACGAGGGCGTCGTGCCGGACATGTACCTGCTGGGCAAGGCGCTCGGCGGCGGCATCGTGCCGGTCTCCGCGGTGGCCGCGAACACCGACGTGCTCGGCGTGCTCAAGCCCGGCCAGCACGGCTCCACCTTCGGCGGCAACCCGCTCGCCTGCGCGGTGGCCGTCGAGGTGGTCCGGCTGCTGGCGACGGGTGAGTTCCAGCGCCGCTCGGCGGAGCTGGGCGAGCGCCTGCGGGCCGGCCTGGAAGGGCTTGTCGGCAAGGGCCTCGTGGGCGTACGCGTCCGCGGCCTGTGGGCCGGCCTGGACATCGACCCGGCGCTGATGAGCGGACGTGAGGCGTGCGAGCGCCTGATGGAGCGCGGCATCCTCGCCAAGGACACCCACGGCTCCACGATCCGGCTAGCCCCACCCCTGGTGATCACCGAAGAGGAGATCAACCAGGCAATCAAAACGCTAGCCGAGGTCCTGGCCGCGTAACCCCCTCACCCTTCCCGTGTTGATCATGAAGTTATTGCCAGCCGCCTCGGCGTGTCGTGGCGATAACTTCATGATCAACACGGGTGTCCGCGTGGGCCTGGGCAGTGCGGGGGTTAGGGGCGGGGTAGGCGCATCGCCATCGTGGGGGCCTCGGCCATCACCGAGGTGGGGGTGAACGGGGCGCCGGTCGGCAACTCCTCGGCGCGGCCGATCTGCACGCCTGGGTACAGCTCGATCATGTCGTTCTCGCCAAGCACCCGGGACTGCTGCGGGGCCAGCGGAATGCGGTCCGACTCGGTCATCGAACCACCCGGGCGGATGCCCGAGCCGTTGGTGCTGATGTCGGTCACGATGACCTCACCCACCCGCAGCTCGAAGTGCACGTGACCACGGCTGATCCACCGCCGGGCCTCGTCGTTGAGCCACTGCCCGAGCATGATCCCGCCCTCCTGCTCGGGTGCCCGGCCAGCCACCACCGGCTGCTCCTCGCTCAGCACGAAACGCCGCCGGACCAGACCGCCGACGCGTACCGCGAGCACCTCCGTACGCGGACGCGGGCCGGCGTCACCGAGCCGCGCGCCGTGCCGGGGGCAGGTCGGTACGCCGTTGCGCAGCGAGGGCGGCGGCTGTGCGGCCGGGCTGCGGTCCGCGCCTCCGGTGAGGTCGGCGAACGCGCCACCCCCACCACCGCCGCCGAACAGCGCGCACCCCGACTCCGGGCACCGCCACTGGCGGGCCAGCAGCTTCGCGCCGGTCGGCGAGCGCTTGCCGGCGACCGGGGCGTGCCCGCCGCCGACGTGCGCGATGAACACCGGACCACCCGCGCCCGGCACGGGGGCGACCACCCGGCCGGGCTGCTCGACCAGCCACGGGAACCGTCCACGCAGCCCGTCGAAGCGGACCCGGGTGAGCACCGGCACGCCCAGCAGGTCGGCCACCTCCAGCATCCGGTCACCCGGATTGTCGAGCACCTCGACCAGCCCGTCGTCCGCCCAGCGGCGCACCACCATCCGCTCGTTGGACGTCAGGTCGGCGTCGGAGAGCAGCGCGCGGTGCACCACCGCGTACACCTGGACGCTGTCCTCCTCCATCTCGCGGGAGAGCGCGTCGATGACCATGCCGAGGCGCAGCAGGCTCGCCGGCCGACCACCGTCGATGTCCTGGTAACGGATGATCTCGGCCAGGTCGAGCACCGCGCGGGCCAACGACGGGTCCGTGCAGACCCGCCCCTCGATGGCGTCCAGCACCTTGCTGATCTCGAATCTCATGCCGCACTCCGAATGATCGTGCCGATCCGGCGGCCGAGGGACGACCCCGTCAGCCAACCCAGCTCGTCTCGCACCGCTTCCACGGTGAGCAGGTCTGCCATGCGCCGACCCTACCGGTGCCGAACGCGTCAGCCGCGCAGCGGCCGGCCCACCTCGTGCAGGTGGCCGAGCGCCTGCCCGTACGACTCGACCAGCCCGGTCTCGGCGTACGAGATGCCCTGCTCCGCGCAGTAGGCGCGCACGATCGGCTGCGCCCGGCGCAGGTTGGCCCGAGGCATGTTCGGGAACAGGTGATGCTCGATCTGGTAGTTGAGCCCACCCAGCGCGGTATCCACCAGGCGACTGCCCCGCACGTTGCGCGAGGTCAACACCTGCTTGCGCAGGAAGTCCAACTCGTCCTCGGCGGTCGGCATCGGCATGCCCTTGTGGTTGGGCGCGAACGCGCAGCCCATGTAGAGGCCCCACAGCGCCTGGTGCACGGCGGCGAAGAGCAGCGCCTTGCCCGGCGACATGACCGCCAGCAGCAGCGCCACGTAGCCGACGGTGTGTGTGACGAGCAGTGCCGCCTCGACCGCGCGGTGCCGCATCGGGGTGGCGTACCGGCCGTCCGGCCCCCGGCCGACGATCGCCCGGATGCTCGCCGCGTGCAGGTTCAGACCCTCCAACAGCAGCATCGGAAAGAACAGGTACGCCTGCCGTCGTGCCAGCCACCGACCGAACCCCCGGGTGCCCAGCGCCTGCTCGTACGTCCACACGAGCGCGCCCGCGCCGACGTCCGGGTCCTCGTCCTCGTGGTTCGGGTTGGCGTGGTGCCGGTTGTGCTTGTCGACCCACCAGCCGTAGCTGAGCCCCACCGCCGCGTTACCGGCGACCAACCCGACCAGCTCGCTGGGGAGGCGCCGACGGAACATCTGGCGGTGTCCCGCGTCGTGGCCCAGGAACGCGACCTGGGTGGTGGCGACCGCCAGCACGACGGCGAGCGCCACCTGCCACCAGGAGTCGCCGACGAGGACCACGGCAACCCAGCCGGCCACGAACGCGCCGAGGGTGAGCACGATCCGGGCCACGTACGAGGCGGGCCGCCGCTCCAGCAGACCGGCCTGACTGATCCGTCGGGACAGCTGTGCGTAGTCACTACCCCGCCGTACCGGCGGTTCCGCCACCGCTCCGAGCGCCATCGCTGCGTCCCCCTTGATGTGGATCGGACCGGATGGTCCGGGCTCACCGTCAACCATGCCCAAGGAAGTTGCGCTGAGTAACCCTGAGAACCCCCGGACGGGGGGTAGGGCGAGCCCTACCCCCCGACCTCGGCTCAGCCCAGCCGGGCCACCACCGCGCGCAGTCGGGCCAGGTCACGCCGCCGCCGCTCGTAGCTGGCCGCCAACCCGATCAACGCCAACCCGCCGACGCCCAGGTAGATCCACCGGGGCAGCAGGTCCCAGCCACGCGCCAGCTCGTGCAGTGCCAGGACCGCCAGCACGCCGCCGGCGACCAGCACCGGTGCCTGCCAGCGACGGCGGGCCCCGGCCAACACGGTGCCCAGGGCCGCCGCCCCGAGCAGCAGCCGCCGCCACGGCTGCGGGTCCGACCCGGCCAGCACCGACACCAGACTCGGCAGCAGCGCGGCGACGAGCCCTGGACCGAGCGCCGGCCAGCTGGTCAGCCCCGGCCGGGTCCGCAGCGCCAGCAGGCCCGCGCCGACGGCGAGCGCGGCGGCCGGCAGGGTGTACGCCTCCAGCACGGTCACCCCGCCGGCGGCGAGCAGCACCCACGCTCCGAGCAACTCGCTGCCCGCGGCGACGGCGGCGAACCCCCACCGTCGACCGGCCGACTCGCCCCGTCGCAGCAGCCGCAGCGCCACGGCCGCTCCCCAGAGCACGCAGACGGTCGCGAGATGCCGGGCCACCTCGACGGCCAGCACCGCCGCCACCAGCGCCACCGCCTGCGCGGCGGCGTCCAACACGCGACCGACGGCCACCCGTCGGCCGCTCGCGGCGGCGGCGACGGCGAGGGCCAGCGCGGCCACCCCCAGCAGCGGGTACGCCGCCGGCTGCCCGGCGGCGAGCGGCGCCGTCACCGCCAACGCGCACGCGGCCCCCACCGCCGCGACGCTTCCGACGAGGCGCACCTCGCCGACCCGTGCCCCGACGGCGACGACCACGGCCGCCACCAGGAGCGTGCCCTCGGCGGCGAGCGTCCCGGACCGGGTGGCCAGGAGCCCCGTCACCCCGGCCACGGTCAGCACCGCCCCCGCCGGCGCGACGATCGACGCGAGTGCCAGGCGGGGCGTCAGCAGGGCGGCGAGCAGCAGCGCGGACACTCCGGCGAGCAGGGTGGCGGCCGGCAGCACCGGCCAGGGCGCGCCCACCGCGACGAGCAGTACCGGCAGCGCGGCGGCGGCGAACGGCACGGCGACCAGCAGCGGTTGGCGTAGCGGCCGACCGGCCAGCAGCGCGGCCACCGTCAGCGTGACGAGGGCCAGCCCGGCCGGGAACAGCCCCCGGTCGGCGACGACGGTCGGCACGCCGGACCAGACCGACCCCGGGATGCCGTACGGAGCGAACAGCGCCCCCCACACCGCCGGCACCGCGGCCAGCGCCGCGACCCCCGCCAGCACGACACCCGACGCCGCCAGCACCCTCGACGGGCCGACCGCGGACAGTCCGCCCCGGTGGGTGACGAGCGCTACGCCCAACGCCGCCAGCGCGGCGTACAGCGTCACGGGTTCGTCTCCCACCGCCACCAGTGGCGCGATCCCGGCCGCGAGCACCGCGACCACCGCGCCCGTCACGGCGTACCCGAGGAGGTCGGTCCGGTGGCGACGCACCGCGAGCGCCGCGACCAGCGGAAGCCCGGCGGCGGCCAGGGCCGCGCGGGCCTGCCACCACGGCGGCGCGCTGGCCGCGAACACCGCCACCGCAGCGATGCCGGGCAGCGCGAGCTGGGCGACCAGCACACCCACACCCGCCACCCGGCGGTACGCCCCGGACCCCCGCCGCGACGCCACCGCCACCCCGAGCGAGGTGCCGACACCCAACACCACCACCACGCCTGCCGGATCGGCCAGCGCCACCAGCAGCGCGTGCCCAAGCAGGACCGCGCCGCCGGACGCCCAGCAGAGCAGGATCGCCGCTCGGGTCGCCGGGCGGGCGAGCACGGCGAGCAGCAGCACCGACCCACCCACCAGGTCCACGGCCACCACAGTCGTCCACGACGCCGTCCAGCCGGCCGGGACGGCGAGCAGCACGGCCACCGCACCGGCCGACGCGAGCACCGCCCACACGCGCCGGGGCAGCAGCGCCACGGTCCCGGCCAGCGCCAGCGCCACGGCCGGCGCCAACTGCCAGCCCCAGCTCAGGTCCGGCCCCAGCCGGGCCCCGTGCCAGGGCGGCAGCGACCGGGTGGCAGCGGCCACCGCCAGCGCACCGGCGATCACCACGGTGATCTGCGCCGTGGCGGCGGCGACCAGCAGCGCGCCAGCACGCGGACCGGTACGCCAACCGGTGGGCAGCAGCCGCACCGCACCGGCCAGGGCGAGTGCCACCGTCGACGCCGAGAGCAACAGCAGCGACGGACGCAGTTCACCCACCGGACGCAGCAGCGCTGCGGCGAGCACCGGAACCAGCAGCCCGCCGGCCACCGCCCGCAGCGTCGCACCGCCAACCAGCCAGGCCGCGCCGACCCCCGTCACCGCGACCAGCAGCAGCGGCGCCCCCGCCAGCAGTGGCGATCCCGCCGCCCGCCCCACCAGCAGCGGCACCAGCGCACACGCGGCGGCACCGGCCAGCGCGCCGACATGGCCCACTCCGGCGAGCACCCGACCGGCCAGCCGGACGCCAGCCACCCCGCCGCGCAGTGCGACCAGCACCACCAGGTCGAGCAGGGCAACCCCGAGCAGCACCAGCGCCCAGCCCGCCGCGCCGGGCTCGGCCTCCACCGCGAGCAGCGGCAGCACCGGCTGGCCCACCACGAGGGCGGCGAACCACGGCCCCGCCAAGCCGCTGAGCCGCCCGTACGCGACGGCGACCGCCGCGCTGGCCCCCCCGACCAGCGCGGCGTAACGGGTGCCCGGCCAGTCGGCCACCCCGGCCAGGTCCACCGACCAGGCGGCGTACCCGTCCAGCAACACCAGCAGCAGCCCCACCGCGGCGAACGTCTCCGCCGTGCCCCGCAGGCCCCGCCGGACCGCCACCAGCGGCCCGGCCAGGACGAGCGTCGTGACCGCCGCCAGGATCAACGCCCGGCCGCCGACCCCCACGGCCGCCCAGGCGACCGCCGTGAAGACCACCGCCGCCGTACCGAGCAGGAGTCCACCCAGGACGAACAGCAGCCCCTGGACGGTCCGCGTCGAGGTCTCCGCCGCGCCGGGCGACGGCGTCCCCACCACGCCACCGACGGGCGTCGACGCGGCGAGCGGTGCCGCCGCCCTCTGCGCGCGGACCACCGCCGCCAGCTCGGCGCGCCGCCGCGAGGTCGCCGTCAGCAACCCCGCCAACTCGGTGTACGTCCGGCGGGCCCGCTCCACCTCCGGCTCGAGCCGAGCCACCTCCCGACCGAGTTGGACGACCTCGGCCGCGATCGGGTCCGGCGGGTGGCCGCAGCCGGCACAACCGGTGCTCAGATCGGCCGAGGCGCCGCAGGCGGGGCAGGGATAGCGCGTGTCGTCCACCCGGTCATCATCGAGAAGCCGGAGGGGGACGGCCCAGAGTGCGCGTACCTAGGGTCGGGTGTGGTCGTGTACCCAGGCCGCGTACCCGGGGTTGCCGCTCTCCACCCTGGACACCAGGATCTCCGGGACCTCGTACGGGTGGCTGGCCCGGATCTGGTCCACCAGAGCAGCCAGCCGGTCCGGTGCGGTCTTGAACTGCACGGACCACTCGGTGCTTGTCTCCACCCCGGAACGCCACCAGTAGGTGCTGTCCACCTGACCGCCGACCTGGGCACAGGCGGCGAGCCGCCCGGCGACGGCCGCCGCCGCCAGCACGTCCGCGACCGAACGCGCATCCACCACCGTCGTCACCACGCAGATCTGCTCCACGAGCGCACCCTACGCGGCGACGCCCCGCGGAGCTTGCTTTTCGTTCGCGACTGCGGGGCTCCGCTGCGCTGCACTCCTCGCGCTCACCGGTTGGCTGCGATCCACGTGTCGATCTGCGCCCACCAGTCGAAGAGCCAATCGATGCGCTGCTGCCGTTCGGTCGGCACCTCCTCGGGCGGCACCGACCAGAAGCGCATCACGATCCGCTTGTCCATGGGCAGTTCCCGCCACACGTCGGCGACCGTGAGCATCCGGTCCAGTCCGGTGTGGGCGACGAAGATGACCCCGGCGTCCGGTGCGGCGTCCAGCGCGGCGAGCACCCCACCGGGCTGCGGGGCGAGCACGTGACGCATCCGTTCGGCACGACGCGCCATGCGTTCGAGGCCGAGCGAGCGCAGCCGGGCGATGGCCCGCAGTCGCCGTCGCGGGGTGAAGTTGCCGCCCTCCGGGAAGATCACGAAGGCGTCGTTGTCGTCCAGGCCGGTGGCCAGGTGCCCGACCTGACGTACGGTCTCCTCGCCACGCTCCGTGGTGGGCGCGATGAACCGGTTGGGCAACCTGTTTAGCAGCACGTCGATCGCCGGGTCCCACTGGAGGCTGTCCTTGAGCACGATCCGTGGCTCCCGGTGGAACCAGTTGACGAGCCCGTGGATCAGGATGAACGAGTCGCCCGGCCCGGCATGTCGGCACAGCACCAGTTCGGGCCGACCGGGCAGTGCGGTGTCCGGGTCGGTCCCGACCACGTCGATGTTCAGCCGCAGCGACCAGCGGGCCTGCCAGAACAAGACCCGCAGGAACCAGCCGGCCAGCACGTAGTGCGCGCGCTGGAACCCCGGGGACCGGCTGCGCCAGCCGAACCCGGAGGCCAGCCAGAGGACGAAGAGCGCGAGCAGCGCGGCCGCGTCCCAGACCAGGTAGACGCAGCCGATCCAGAGCAGCCGCAGGGGGCGGAGCCGGCCCGGGACCAGCGGTGAGGCAGCGGCGGCGAGCAGTGCCCAGACCGGCAGCGTGGTCACGACGACGATCGCGAGCAGCACCACGCCGGGAGCGATCAGCAACCGCCGCAACCACCGGGGAGGCAGCGGCATCAGCGGTCCACGTGGGTGGCGAGGTAGCGGCGGGAAGCGGTGTACGCCCGGCTGATCCGACGTCCCACCGCGGCCATGTCCCGGTACGCCCAGGGCGTGTCGTCGCGGGGATCCAGCCCTCCGGTCGGCAGGACGTGCACCTCCACCCCCTCGGGTAGCGCGGCCATCTCCCGGAAGAACCGGTGCCGGCGGGAGATCTCGAACGCCACCTGCGCGATCTCCCACGGCCGTCGGGGCGGCGTCAGCTCCCGTTCGATCCGGCCCACCTGGAGGACGAAGATCTGGCTGGCGCCCGCGGCCACCGCCTCGCCGATCGGGATGGAGTTGACGATGCCACCGTCGATGTAGTGCGCGCCGTCGATCTCGGTGGGCGGGAGCAGACCTGGCACCGATGCCGACGCCAGCACCGCCGGCACCACCGGCCCGCTGGTGAACCAGTGTTCGGCGGCGCGTTCGATGTGGGCGGCGCAGCAGCGGAACGGCACGCGCAGGTCGGCGAAGGTGGTGTCCAGCCCCAACTCGGACTCCAGGAGCCGGCGCAGCGGTCGGGGCGAATGCAGGTGGGTACGGGCGGCGAAGCGGCGCAGTTGTCGGGCGACGGAGTCGCCGTACACCTCGCTGGCCTCGGGCGACGCCCAGAGCCGGACCAGCCGGTCGGTCACCGCCTCGGACGGGTCGGCGGCGACCAGCGCACCGTTGACCGCGCCGATCGAGGTGCCGATCACCATGTCGGGCTGGATGCCGGCGCGGAACAGTGCCCGCAGCATCCCGACCTCCACAGCGCCGAGCACCCCGCCGCCGCCGAGTACGAACGCCACCGGTCCCGGAGCCATGTCCTCATCCTGGCACGCGCCCGCCGCCGACCCGCGAGCCGCCGCCGCAGGACGGTCGGCGCACCCCGGCCACCGTCCGTCGACTTGCCGTCCCGTCGGCGTTGACAGGCACGACACATTCGCGCAACCTGATACCGCTCCCACCCCGAGGGCAGGTGCGATCCGTGAAGGCAGCGCTGCATCCGGGCCGCTTGCTGGCCCGCAGGTACCGACTCATCGACCAGATCGGTGCCGGCGGCATGTCGGTCATCTGGCGCGCACGGGACGAGGTGCTCGACCGTTTCGTGGCCCTCAAGGTGCTCGCCGCCTCGTTGGCCGCCGACGCACGGTTCCGCGACATGGTGCGGGAGGAGGCGCGCGCCGCCGCCCAGTTGGTGCACCCGCACGTGACCTCGGTGCACGACTACGGCGAGACGGTCGACCCGGACGGCTCCATCACCTCGTTCGTGGTGATGGAGTTGCTCAGCGGCGAGGAGCTGGAGCTGCGGCTCACCGAGGGGCCGTTGCCGTGGCCCGAGGCGGTCGAGGTGGGTGCCCAGGTCGCCGACGCGCTGGCCGCCGCGCACCGGCTGGGCATCGTGCACCGCGACATCACCCCGTCCAACGTCATGATGACGGCGATGGGGGTGAAGGTCCTCGACTTCGGCATCGCGACCCGGATCGGCGCGCCCGACGAGGACGAGGACGGCGGCACGTTCGGCACCCCGGCGTACGTCGCCCCGGAACGCCTCGACGGCGCTCCCGCCCAACCGGCCACCGACGTCTACTCGCTCGGCGTCCTACTGCACGAGGCGTTGACCGGGCGGGTGCCGTACCCGGCGGACACCTGGGAGCAGCTCAGCGCCGCGCTCGCCGACGGCCCCACGCCGACGCTGGCCGGCGTGCCGGAGCTGCCGACGGCGGTCGCCCGGATCTGCCTGCGCAGCCTCGCCCGCGACCCGGCGGACCGGCCGACCGCTCGGCAGATCGCCACCGTGCTGCGCGGCCATCTGCTGACGCCCGACCCGCCGACCGCCACGATCGGAGTCCCGGCCCCGCCCCTGCCGACGCCGTCGCCGCCGGGCGTGCCGGCGAGCGACGCCCCGGCCGCGCACGCGGGCGTCGTGACGACGCTCCGCGCCGACGACGCGACCCGCACGCCGGTACTGACCGGTGACGGCGCCCCCCGGTCACTCCGACGGCCGGCGCTGCTGGGGATCGCCGTGGTCCTGGCCGTCGCCGTTGCGCTCGCCGGCACCGCCCTGCTGCCCGACCAGAAACCGGATCGTCGGGCCGAACCCACGGCCGGTCCGACGACGCCCGCGCCCAGCGACCCGCCGACCGATCCGCCAACCGGCGACCCGGTACAGCCGGCCCCGGTGCCGACGTCGGCACCGCCCACCGTCGCGTCCACTGCCGAGCCGGGCACCCTCGCCGAGGCCGCCAACCGCGTCGACGGACTCGTCGACGCCGGGCTGCGCGACGGCGAGATCCGCAGCGACGTCGGCCTCGACCTGCACCAGTCGCTGCGCAACCTGCTCGTCGCCGTCGGGTCCGGCCGGGACGAACTGGCGCCGTCGGTGGCCCGGCTGCGCGAGAAGGTCGCCGTCCGGCTCGGCGAGGGTGCGATCAGCCCGGCGTACGCGCAGCGGCTCGACGCCGCCATCGCCGAGTTGGGCGCGGCACGGGTCTGACCGGGGCGAGGCGGTCAGCGCACCGCGACCGAAGCCGTTCGCCGGACGTCGGCCCGACCGAGGGCGAAGCGCTGGTAGATCTCCTCGTAGCCGTACGCCATCCGCTCGACCGAGAAGTTCTCGGCGACGTGCGCCACGCAGTCCTGCGGGTCCAGCTCCCGCGCGGCCCGCAACGCGGCGGGCAGTTCCTCGGCCCCTCGGCACACCAACCCCGTGCGACCGGGCCGCACCAGTTCCGGGACCGCGCCCCGGTCCAGCGCGACCACCGGCGTACCGGTCGCCATCGCCTCCAGCATCACCATGCCGAACGGCTCGTCCCACTGGATCGGCATGATCAGGCAGCGGGCGTCGACAAGCATTCGCAGGGTCTCGGCACGGTCGGCGTTGAATACGACTGTCACGTCCTCGTCGACCAGCGGTGCGACGACCTGCTCGTAGTAGCGTCGCTCGGCCGGCTCGTTGCACTTGCCGGCCAGCAGCAGCGGCAGGCCGGCCTCCCGGCAGGCACGAATGGCGACGTCCGGGCCCTTGTCGGGGCTGAACCGGGCCAGCCACAGCACCGGCCCCGGGCCGGGCTCGGTCTTACGCGGAAAGCCGCGCAGGTCCAGCGCGTTGTGCACGGTGCCGGCCCAGGGCAGGCCCGTGTTGAGCCCACGTTGGGCGTGCGAGATGGCCACCAGGGCGACGTCCTCGTCGGCGTCACCGAGCACGTCGCCGTACTCCCCCACCGGGTTGCCGTGCACGGTCGCCACCGTCGGTACCGACCGGCGGCCGGCCACCAGCGGGCCGATCGTGGTGTGGTCGTGGATCACGTCGAAGTCGGCCGGCGTGATCAGGCGGTTCACCCGGGCCAGGTGCGCCAGCTCCGGCAACGACTCGCCGAGCCGCTCGTACTGCACCTCCGCCACGGTGGAGACGAAGCCGCTGGCGGCGGTGCCGTGCTGCGCACCGGCCCCGAACAGCGTCACCGCGTGACCGTGCGCGGTCAACGCGTCCACCAGGCCGGCCACCACCTGCTCCAGACCGCCGTAGCCGGGCGGCGGCACGGACAGCCATGGCGGGACCACCATCGCGATGCGCAACGACCGCTCCGGCGGGCGGTCGGCGGGCGGGTGGTTCACGGCCACGAGTCCTCCCCGTTGGTCCCCCGGTTGGCATGGTTCGCGGCGGATTCCCCACGCCGCCCCCGGTAAACCGGACAAGGCGGACGCTTACCCGCCGACCAGGAGTTGGTCGTGCACGACCCGCACACCCGGCGTCGACCACGCCACCCGCTCCACCTGGTCCCGTTCCCACCACGAGCGGACCACCCCGGCGAGGACCAGCGTGTCGCCGTCAACCTCCACCGCCACCCGTTCGGCGCCGAGTGTCCGCGCCAGCGCGCGCTGGACGTCCTGGCGCACCCGCTCGTCCGGCGGCGGCGACGACGGTCGCACCTCGACGAGGTTCGTGATCCCCCGTACGCCGTCCAGCCGGCGCAACTCCCCCTCGGCGGCGCGGCGCTGCCACCCGAACTCGACCTCCCCGCGCAGCATCACCCAGCCGTTGGCCACGCTGACGTCCAGATGCTCGGCGGGTACGAAACTGTCCCAGTCAAGGGCGCGGGACGCGGCGAGGGCGATATCACCGTCGGTACGCCCCGGGGTTCCCGGCAGCCGTACCTCGATCTCGTCGGCCACCACGCGTACCCCCCGGACCCGTTGGGCGCAGCGGATCGCCGCCCAACCGCGGGCGGCCCCGTCGACGTGACCGGTGAGGGTGACCACCCCCTGGTCGACGGTCACTCCGATCTCGTTCGGCGGCACCTGCGGGTTCCAGGCCAGCTCGGCCAGGACGTCCCGCTGGATCTGGTCGTCCTCGACATCCATGGTGCTCATCGGCCCCACCCCTCACGCTCGCCAGCTCGCCCGCCGAGCCTGCCGGCCGGACGGGTGACGGCGGTTCACCCTGCTCGGGTGAACCGCCGTTCGGGTGAACCGCCGTTCGGGGGAAAGAAGCGGGGGGGGGGGGGGGCCCCCCCCCCCCCCCCCCCCCCCCCCCCCCGCGGGGGGGGGGGGGGGGGGGGGGGCGGGGCGCGGGGGGGCGGCCCCCCCCCCCCCCCCGCGGGGGGGGGGGGGGGGCGGGGCGGGGGCC
>NZ_JBICTE010000001.1:117485-216131 GCF_043197485.1 Micromonospora sp. NPDC049102
GACCACGACGGACACCCAGCCGGACGACGCGACCACCGCCGAACCCCGCATCCCCCCCCCCCCCGCCCCCCCCGGCCCCCCCCCCCCCCCCCCCCCCCCCCCCCCCCCCCCCGCGCGCCCCCCCCCCCCCCCCCCCCCCCCCCCCCCCCCCCCCCCCCCCCCCCGCCGGAGGGAGGCAGGTGGTGGTGTCGGTCAGGACGTCTCGGCGAGCGTCACGGTCACCGTCTTCTCGGCACCGTTGCGCTTGAAGTGCACCTCGACCCGGTCGCCGACCTTGCCGGCCTGCACCGCGCCGACCAGGTCGTCGGAGTCGTTGATCGCCTTGTCACCGAAGCGGGTGACCACGTCACCCTGCTGGAGGCCGGCCTTGTCGGCGGCGCTGCCCGCGGTGACCGAGGCGACCAGTGCGCCGCCGCCCTCGGCCTGGTTGACGCCGACCCCGAGCGACGGGTGGCTGACCTTCTCGCCGCGCTGGAGCTTGCCTGCCACGTCCTTGGCCTTGTTGCTGGGGATGGCGAAGCCGACGCCGATGTTGCCGGTGCTCTGCCCGGAGGTGGCGATGGCGGTGTTGATGCCGATCACCTCGCCCCGGGTGTTGACCAGGGCACCACCGGAGTTGCCCGGGTTGATCGGCGCGTCGGTCTGCAGCAGGCCGGAGATCGAGCTGACGGCCTGGCCCTGCTGCCTCGGGTCCTGCTGCTGGCCCTCGCCGGCCCGGATGGTGCGGTCCCGGGCGCTCAGGATGCCGGCGGTCACCGAGCCCTGGAGGCCCAGCGGGCTGCCCAGGGCGAGGACCTGGTCGCCGACCTGCATGGCGTCGCTGTCGCCGAACTTCGCCGGCTTGAGGTCGTTCAGCCCGTCGGCCTTGACCACGGCCAGGTCGGTCTTCGGGTCGGTGCCGACGATCTTCGCCTGGACCTTCCGGCCGTCGGCGAAGACCACCTGCACGGTGTCCCCGCTCGCGGAGGCGACCACGTGGTTGTTGGTGAGCACGTAGCCGTCGGCGGTGAGCACCACGCCGGAGCCCTCACCGCTGTCGGTGGCGATGGAGACGACGCTGTCCTGGACGGCGGCGGCGATCTTCGGCAGATCCGCGCTGTTGAGCACCGGTGCCGCCGTGTAGGTGCGGGTGACACCACCGCCGTCGCCGTCGAGGGCGAGCGCGAGCGCACCACCGGCCACGCCGGAGCCGAGCATCAGGGCGAACACCGCGACACCGGCACCGACGAACTTGGCGATCCGGCCCGGCCGTGGCCCGGAGCCGGGCGGTGTGGCCTGCGGACCCCAGGGCGGCACGGGCTGTCCCGGGTGCGGGTGCTGGGGGTGCTGCCCGTGCTGGGGCGCGTGCTGCGGGTAGGCCATGCCCGGCTGGCCCCCGCCGGCCCAGCCGGACTGCTGGCCCGCGTACCAGGGGGCACCCGGGTAGCGACCGTCGGTGGGCTGCGGGTAGCCGTGCTGGCCGGGCGTCGGGTGGCCGGAGACCGGGTACGGCGGCGCGGACGTGCCGGCGGCCGGTGGCTCGTACCCGGTGGGCTGCCCGACGTGCTGGACGGGCGCGGTCGGCGCGTCGGTCACGGCCGGGTTCGCGGCCGTCGGAGCGTCGGCCACGGCCGGAACGGGGGTCGTCGGAGAGTCGGACTGCGCGCGCTCGTCGCGCGGCAACTCGGCGGTGGGGTGCGACGGCTCGGCGTCGGTGGGGGCCGGCCGGCGCTGCGGGTCGGACTCGAACTCGGTCATGGGACTACCTTCTCCCTCCGCACTGCAATCAACCTGGAACCGTCCTGGAAGTTGGCTGAAAGTCACTCGCCCAGGTCGTCGCCTTTGGGCACCTGCGGCAGCCGGACCCGGAAGGTGGCGCCTCCACCGGGTGTCTGGAGCACCTCGACCGAGCCGTGGTGGGCGGCGACCAGCGCCGCCACGATGGCCAGGCCGAGGCCGGTGCCGGTGTTGCCGTCCGCCCGTCGGGTCCGGGCCGCGTCGGCCCGGTAGAACCGCTCGAAGACCCGCTCCGACTGCTCCGGGGACAGCCCCGGGCCGGTGTCCGCAACCTCGACGACGGCGAGGTTGCCCGCCTCGGCTCGTAGGCGCACGCTGACGTCGGCTTCCGGCGGTGTGTGGGTCAACGCGTTGGTCACCAGGTTGCCGATGATCTGCCGCAGCCGCGCGTCGTCGGCGTAGACGACGAGGGGGCCGGAACCGGGCTCGATCTCCAGCTCGATCCGCCGGTCCGGGGCGATCGCGCGCGCCGCCTGCACGGCGTCGGAGGCCAGCACCGGCAGCTCCACCGGGGCCAGCGAGAGCGGGCGTTCCCGGTCCAGCCGGGCGAGCAGCAGCAGATCCTCGACCAGCAGACCCATCCGGGCGGCCTCGTCCTCGATGCGGCGCAGCAGCCCGGCGGTCTGCTCCGGCGCGCGGGCCGCGCCCTGGCGGTACAGCTCGGCGAAGCCACGGATGGTGGTCAGCGGGGTCCGCAGCTCGTGCGACGCGTCCGCCACGAACTGCCGCATCCGCTCCTCGGAGCGTCGGGCCCGCGCCTCGGACGCCTGGGCGGCGGCGGCCGCGTCCCGGGCGGTGCTCTCCGCCGAGCGGGCCGCCGTCTCCGAGGCCGCCCGGGCGGTGAACGCCGCCTCGATCTGGGTGAGCATCGCGTTCAGCGCGCGGGAGAGCCGGCCCAGCTCGGAGGTGGGTTGCTCGTGCCCCTCCTCGGGGTCGGGCACCCGGCGGGTCAGGTCGCCACCGGCGATGGCGGCGGCGGTCCGTTCGATCTCCACGAGGGGCTTGAGGCTGGTCCGCACGATCGCCGCGCCGACCGACGCCAGCATGATCAGTACCGCGCCGCCGACCAGCAGGTCGATCCAGACGAGCTGCTTGACCGCGCGGTCGACCTCGGTCAGCGGCTGGCCCACGGCCAGCACCGAGCCGTCCGGCTGGGCGGCGTAGTAGACCCGCCACCGGGTACGCCCGTCCTGGGACAGGACCGTCTTCGGCTGCCCCTCCAGGTCCTCGAAGCCGCCCCGGGTGGTGGGGAAGCTGGGCAACTGCTCGGGAGCGCGACTCTTCTTGTCGTAGTACGGCCGGGACACCTGGTTCTCGTCGGCCAGCGAGACGACGTAGTCGCTCGGGAGCGTCACGTTGACCTCTCCGCTGCGCAGACCCGGGAGGTACTGACCGAGACCCTGGGTGGCCGACCGGATCTGCCCGTCCACCTGGTCGACCAGGTAGTTGTGCAGGAAGTAGGCGGTCAGCGAGCTGATCACCAGCAACGCCGCGGAGACCAGCGCGAGCACCGAGGCGACAAGCTTCACCCGCAGCGGTACGCCCCGCAGCCGTCCCTTCGCCTGCTGGACCGGGTTCACGCCGCTGGCTTGCGCAGCACGTACCCCACGCCGCGAAGGGTGTGGATCAGCCGGGGCTGACCGGTGTCGACCTTGCGCCGCAGGTAGGAGATGTAGGACTCGACGATGTTGTCGTCGCCCCGGAAGTCGTAGTTCCAGACGTGGTCGAGGATCTGCGCCTTGGACAGCACCCGGTTGGCGTTGAGCATCAGGTAGCGCAGCAGCTTGAACTCGGTCGGCGAGAGCTGCACCCGCTGCCCGGCGCGGTGCACCTCGTGGGTCTCCTCGTCCAGCTCCAGGTCGGCGAAGGTGAGCCGGGACGGTGCCTGCTCGCCGGTGGTGGTGCGTCGCAGCACGGCACGGATGCGCGCGGTCAGCTCCTCCAGGCTGAACGGCTTGGTGACGTAGTCGTCGCCGCCCAGGGTCAGCCCGCGGATCTTGTCGTCCGTCGCGTCCCGCGCGGTCAGGAAGACCACCGGGGTACGCGTACCGCCCTCGCGCAGCATCCGGATGACCTCGAAGCCGTCCAGGTCCGGCAGCATCACGTCGAGCACGACGAGGTCGGGCCGGTGGTCCTTGGCGGCGTTCAGGGCCGCGCTGCCGCTGGTCGCGGTGGCCACGTCGAAGCCCGCGAAGCGCAGGCTCGCGGAGAGCAGTTCGAGGATGTTCGGGTCGTCCTCGACGACGAGAAGTCGCGCCTCGGTCTGGGTAGCGGGCATGGGCCCAATCATCGGTGAACTCACTGCACCGGCGCTGGACGCTTCCTGGAAAAATCCTGTGAGTCGCGGACCGGTCAGCGCAGGAGCCGGCGCAGCCCGTCCAAGGCGCCGTCGAGCAGTCGGATCGCCGTACGCAGTTGAGTGTCGCTGAACTGTCGCGCCCGCGCCAGACGGCCCACCTCGGCGGTGAACGCGGCCAGCCGCTGGTCCAACTCGTCGAGCAGGGCGGCGCGCGGCGCGTCGGCCGGCGGCCGGTACGACGACGCGGGCGGCACCCAGCGCGCCCGTCGGGTCTGGCGGGTGGCCTCGCTCAACTCCCGCTTGAGGTCGCGCGTCGAGCCACGCACCTCGCTGCGGATCTCGCCGGCCAGGGTGGAGAGGTCCGCCACCGAGGCCGCGATGTCCGCCTCCAACGCGGCCAGCTCACCGGCCCGCTGGCGCAGCTCGTCGAGGCCGGCGTCGGTGATGCCGTACGTCTTGCGCCCACCGGCGGCGGTGTGGGTGACCAGCCCCTCGGCCTCCAGCCGTTGCAGCCGGGGATAGATGGTGCCGGCGCTGGGCGCGTAGAGCCCGAGGAACCGGTCCTCCAGGAGGCGGATCAGCTCGTAGCCGTGCTTGGGACCGTCGTCGAGGAGCTTGAGCAGGTAGAGCCGGAGCCGTCCGTGGCTGAACACGGCGGTCACGGCAGCTCCTCGGAATCGTCGTCGACCGCTCGGGCGAGCAGGGCGATGCTGCCCGAGGTGGCGGAGGCCCAGAGCTTACCGTCACCGCTGCCGAGCACCCCCTCGCTGCTCGGCAGCGGGTACGTCGAGCTGCGCACCTGCGGGAACCCGCTGGTGATCCGGCCTGCGGCGGTGTTCAGCCGGACCGAGAGGTCGCTGTCCTCGCGGACCCGGACGGTGATGCTGCCGGAGATCGTGGCGAGCCGGATGTCGCTGCGGCGGGGGTTGTCCAGGTCGCAGGTGATGGCACCGGAAACGGTCTGCGCACGGACCCGCTCGGCGGCACTGTCGGCGAGGATCACTTCCCCGGAGACGGTCTCCAGGGTGAGGTCGCCACGCACCCCGAGCGCCTCGACCGGCCCCGAGGTGATCTTCGCGGAGGTGGTGCCGCGCAGCCCCATCAGCGTGATCTGACCGGCGGCGAGGTCGACGGTGGTCTGCCGGCGCAGCCCGGAGACGACCACCGAGCCGGCGCCCAGGCCCAGGTCGGCGAGGACGTCGGCGGGCACGGCCACCGAGACGTCCACCCGGGGGAAGCGGTGGATCGCCCGGAGCCCGCGCAGGAAGTTCGGCCAGCCCCAGTCACGCTCCTGCCGGATGCTGAGGCGGCCGTCGGAGTGGTCGATCAGGACAGGGCGACGGCCGACCTCGGTGATGTCGATCCGGGCCGGCCCGTCGGCGGCGACCACGTTGAGCCGTCCGCTGACGAGGCGGACGTCCAGCCGGGTGACCGGACCGTCCAGGGTGAGCCGCTGCGGCGTCTCGACCGTCCATCCGGCCATGGGTGCGCTCCTCTCGACGGCACGCCGTGGCGCGCCTCCCGAGAAGACAGTAACGCGATACATCGCGATACGACAAGACTGTCGCAAGCTGGGACCACTGCGCCCGCCAGGATCCGCACAGTTGGGCGAGGTCGGTTCAGGCGGCCAGGTCCAACTCCCCACCGGGGTTGGGCGTCGGCGCCGGGACGGCCTGGGTCGCCGTGGGCACCGGCCGCAGCCGGGTTCGCGCCGGGGCGGTCGCCACCAGGTGTACGGCCGATTCGGCGGCCCGGGCCAGCAACCGCCGGTCGGCGTCCTGCCCCGGGTGCAGCGCGGCGGCGATCGTCACCGAGACCACCAGTTGCCGGGCCGCGACCACCCGCGCCACCGAGCGCAGCAGGGTGTCCGCACCCAGGAAGGCGGCCACAGTGGTGCCCACCCCGGTGTCCGCGCACCGGTACCCGAGTCGCAGCGGCACCACCGGAGCGCCCGCATCGATGGCCGCCTGGAACATGGCCGGACGGAAGCCGCCCCCGGGACGACACTCTGCCGCGCCGTCCCCGGCACACCAGGTCGTACCCTCGGGAAAGACCGCGACCGAGCGGCCGGCGCGCAGCGCGTCGGCGAGCCGGCGCACGGTGGCCGGCAGTGCGCGCGGGCGCGACCGGTCCACGAAGACCGTGCCCGCGGCGGCGGCCAGCAGCCCGACCACCGGCCACGATCGGATCTCCCGCTTCGCCACCATCCGGGTCGGCGCGACCGCCAGGACGGCGAGGATGTCCAACCACGACACGTGGTTGGCGACCAGCAGCGCGCGCCGCCGGGGCAGCCGCCCCTTGATCACCAGCCGGACGCCGAAGGCGCGCACCGTGCCACGGGCCCAGCCGCGCAGCAGGGCCTGCCGCTCGGTCGCCGGCAGTACGGGCAGCAGCAACGCCACGCCCGCCCCGGCCACCAGCATGACTGCCGCCGCGACCAGTCGGAGCACCCGACGGGCCACCGGCACCGTCGGCACCTCGCCGGCCGTCGGCAGGCAGTCGTCGTCGCAGCCCGACGAGGGCCGCCACAGGTCGTGCGCCACGACGCTCACCGCTCGTCCCCGCCCAGGAAGTGCCGCAGGTAGCGCGGGTTCATCCGGTCCAGCGAGAAGAGCACGTAGAAGTCCGCGGACCCGAAGTCGGGGTCGTACGACGGCTCGCCGCAGATCCACGCGCCGAGTCGCAGGTAACCGCGCAGCAGCGGCGGCACCGCCACGCGAGCGGCCGGCCCGCCGTCGACGGCCAGAGCGGCGGCCGGCTCGGCGAACCACGGGCGCAGCGGGCGGACCCGCAACGGCGGCGGCGACAGGTGTCGCGCCTGAACCTGCGCCCAGACCCCGGCGACCGTACGACCACCGTCGTCGACCGGCACCGAGGCGCAGCCACCGAGCCAGCGGGAGCCGCGTAGGTGCAGATAGCGGGTGAGGCCCGCCCACATCAGGTTGATCACCGCGCCGGAGCGGTGGTCCGGGTGCACGCAGGACCGACCCGTCTCGACGAGGTCGTCACGGAGCGGGTCCAGCGCGGCGAGGTCGAACTCGCTCTCGGCGTACCGCCGGTCGGTGCGCCCCGGCGGCAGCAGCCGGTACGTGCCGACCACCTGCCCGGTGCTGTCCTCCCGGACGACGAGGTGGTCGCAGTGGGCGTCGAAGGGGTCCACGTCCAGCCCGGCTCCGCCGGGGGCGAGCGTGGCGCCCAACTCGGTGGCGAACACCTCGTGGCGCAGGCGTTGCGCGGCCGCGACCTGGGTGGGGTCGTCGGCGATCAGCAGGGTGTATCCGCTGGTCGTCAGTGGCGTGCCAGCGACATGCAGAACGGCCATGGGATCTGTGTAAGGGCCCCGGGTGCCATCGATGGGCACCGCTGGTGTCGGACGGATGAACGCCGGCCGGCGGATGCCTGCGCCGGTGTCCGTGCGAGGCTGCGGGACGGCCGGCGACGATGTCGTACCGCCGGTCGACGCGGAGACGGCGGCGGAGGCGGCCACCCGCTACCTACGGGTTCGCCGCGCACCCGTACCCCGGATGTTTCGTCTGTGGTCCGCGCCGTACCGACGGGCTGCGGATCTTCCCCGGGCGGCTGCCGGACGGCCGGACCGCCGCGCCGCTCCGCGTACCCGAGGAGGTCGGCGACGCCACCGTGTGGGCCGCGCTGGACTGCCCCGGCGGCTGGGCGGTGCTCGCGTCGGATCGCCCGTACCTGCTCGGTCGGATCGCCGCCGTGGTCACGGCCCGGCCGGCGCCCGGCGACGAGTGTGTGGTGACCGGCGCGCTGATCGGCGTCGACGGCCGCAAGGCGTTGGTGCACACCAGCCTGTACGGCCCGGACGGCGCGCTGCTCGGCGCGGCGCGGGCCACCTGGATCGCCCGCTGAGGCCCCGGCCTCGTCCCGGGCGTCGTTCCTGAGGAGGACCACGCCGTAGGTACCAGGGCTGATTGACCTTGTTGCTCGGTACCGTCACGCTGTGCCACGGCGTACCTCGACGCCACACGGGAGGAGAACGATGACTGACGGGCAGCGAAGCCCCACCAGCGACGGTCAGATCGTGGTGTCCGGTCTGACGAAGCAGTACAAGAACGTGCGGGCGGTGAACAACCTGTCCTTCACCGTGGCACCGGGGCGGGTGACCGGCTTCCTCGGCCCGAACGGCGCCGGCAAGACCACCACGCTGCGCATGCTGCTGAACCTGGTCACGCCGACCGGGGGCACGGCCACCATCAGCGGGCACCGCTACGCCGATCTGTCCGACCCGCTGCGGCACGTCGGCGCGATCCTGGAGGCGTCCAGCGCCCACAAGGGCCGCACCGGCATCAACCACCTGCGGGTGATCTGCGCGGCGGCCGGTCTGCCCCGGACCCGGGCCGACGAGGTGCTGGAGCTGGTCGGACTGACCCCGGCCGCGAAGCGCAAGTTCAAGGGCTACTCGCTGGGTATGAAGCAGCGGCTCGGTATCGCCGCGGCGATGCTCGGCAACCCGCGGGTGCTGATCCTGGACGAGCCGGCGAACGGGCTGGACCCGGAGGGCATCCGGTGGATGCGTGGGTTCCTCAAGAACCTCGCCCACGAGGGCCGCACGGTGCTGGTCTCCAGCCACCTGCTGTCCGAGATGCAGTTGCTCGCCGACGACGTGGTGATCATCGCGGCCGGGCAGCTCGTCCGGCAGGGGCCGGTCGAGCAGGTCCTCGGGTCGATGGCGCAGGGCGCCCAGGTCCGGGTCCGCACCCCGCAGGCCGAGGCGCTGACCACCGCGCTGAAGGCGCAGTCGGCCACGGTCACCACCGACGAACACGGCGTCCTGCTGGTCTCCGGGGTGGACGCCCCGACGATCGGCCGGGCCGCCCTGACCGCCGGCGTGGAACTGCACGAACTGACCACCGAACGACCCGACCTGGAACGGGTCTTCCTGGAGCTGACGGCCGGAAAGGCGGACATCCGATGAACCTGGTCCGATCCGAGCTGCTCAAGATCCGTACCACCAACACCTGGTGGATCTTCGCGCTGATCAGCCTGCCGCTGTGGGCACTCACGCTGCTCATCAACTGGTTGCAGGCCGACGCCCTCACCAGCACCAACATCCAGGACCTGTCGGCCGAGCAGGCCGCGCAGTTCGATGCCGCGGCCAGTCCGGACGCGCTCTCGTCGAACCTGTTCACCACCGGGCAGTTCTTCGGCCTGCTGATCATCATGCTGCTCGGCATCATCGTGGTGACCAGCGAGTTCTTCCACCAGACGGTCACCACCACGTTCCTCACCGCACCGCACCGCACCGCGGTGATGCTCGCCAAGTTGGTCGCGGCGGGCGTGCTGGCGCTGCTCTTCTGGCTGGTCACCACCGTGTTCAACCTGATCGCCGGCTCGGCGGTGCTGAGCGCGGTCGGCATGGACTCCCAACTGGGCAACGACGCGGCGTGGCGGGCCATCGGGTTGAACCTGCTCGCGTACCTGCTCTGGGCGGTGTTCGGCGTCGGCATCGGCGTGCTGATCCGCAGCCAGATCGGCGCGACAGTGACCGGCATCCTGCTCTACCTGGGCGGCTCGATCGGCGCCATCGTGGTGATCGCCGTCCTGGCCAACCGATGGGGTGACTGGATCAACAATCTGCAACTGCTGGTGCCGTCGCTGGCCTCGTCGTTGATGGTCACCGGGGGCGACTTCCCCGGCAACCCACCGCGCTGGGCCGGCGCGGCGGTGCTGATCGGGTACGCGGTGGTCACCGGCGTGGCCGGCTCCCTGCTGATCCGTCGGCGCGACATCTCCTGACCGGATTCCGGGGTGGCGGCGGCACGGCCGTCACCCCGGAGTCTGCCCGCCCGTCACCCGCCGGGGCAGCCCCGGCCGCCGCTGACGGGTACGCACTGGGTGATCTGCGGGGCCGGCTCCCGATCGGCGGGGACGTACCAACCGGCCGCCACCGCCATGCTCCTGCCGTAGCGCCCCCGTGCCCCGTGCCGATCCATGCGCCCGATCCTCGCGTAGGAGCGCCCACGGGACATCCGTCGGGATACTCAGTCCCGCCGTAGCAGCCAGAGGCGATCACCGCAGGGGTTGCCCAACTTCTGGCATCTTCTGTGAATCGGGCCACCCGACCGAGGCGGAAATGCCGGGGCGATCCGTACGGCGTAGCCTGGGAGTCGTCTGTCCGTTCTCCTTGATCGGGCGTGACGGGCACCGCGTGACACACAAACCCGCGTGAAAGAGGCGATTACCGGCCGTGTCGACCCAGCAGACTTCGCAGGAGAACCCACTGGCGGGTTTCGGCCCGAACGAGTGGATCGTCGAGGAGATGTACCAGCGCTACCTCGCCGACCCAACGAGCGTCGATTCGGCCTGGCACGACTTCTTCGCCGACTACCGGCCAGCGCCCGGCGCCGCCACACCGCGCGGTGCTGACGCCGCCGGCAAGCCGGCCGCAGCCCCCGAGCCGGACGGTCAGCCGGAGGCGGCAGCCACGGTGAGCCAGCCGGCCGCCGCCCCGAGCGCCGCGCCGGCCAAGCCGGCCGCGAAGGCGCCCGCGCCGACCGCCGCCCCGACCAAGAGCGCCCCGGTGCCCGCCAAGGAGACGTCGGCCAAGCCGGCCGCGAAGGTGCCCGCGCCGAGCTCCGACGGCCCGCAGACCACGCCGCTACGGGGTGTGGCCGCGAAGATCGTCCAGAACATGGACGCCTCGCTGAGCGTGCCGACCGCGACCAGCGTGCGCGCGGTCCCGGCCAAGCTGCTCGTCGACAACCGCATCGTGATCAACAACCACCTCGCCCGCGGGCGGGGTGGCAAGGTCAGCTTCACCCACCTGGTCGGCTACGCGATGGTCCGCGCGCTGGTCGAGCACCCCGAGATGAACAACTCGTTCGCCGAGGCCAACGGCAAGCCGGCCGTGGTCCGCCCGGCGCACGTCAACCTCGGCATCGCCATCGACCTGGCCAAGCCGGACGGCAGCCGCAACCTGGTGGTCCCCTCCATCAAGGGCTGCGAGCAGATGGACTTCCGGCAGTTCTGGCAGGCGTACGAGGACGTGGTCCGGCGGGCGCGGCGCAACGAGCTGACCATGGAGGACTACAGCGGCACCACGATCTCGCTGACCAACCCGGGCGGCATCGGCACCGTGCACTCGATGCCGCGGCTCATGCAGGGGCAGAGCGCGATCATCGGCGTCGGCGCGATGGAGTACCCGGCCCCCTACCAGGGCATGTCCGAGGCCACCCTCGCCGAGCTGGCCGTCAGCAAGATCATCACGCTGACCAGCACGTACGACCACCGGATCATCCAGGGCGCGCAGTCCGGCGAGTTCCTCAAGGTGATGCACGAGCTGATCCTGGGCGAGCGCGGCTTCTACGACCAGATCTTCACCTCGCTGCGCATCCCGTACGAGCCGGTGCGCTGGATGCGGGACGTGGCCGTCAACTCCGAGGGTCAGATCAACAAGACCGCCCGGGTGCACGAGCTGATCCACGCGTACCGCGTGCGCGGTCACCTGATGGCCGACACCGACCCGCTCGAGTTCAAGATCCGCAAGCACCCCGACCTGGACGTCCTCCAGCACGGGCTGACCCTGTGGGACCTGGACCGCGAGTTCCCGGTCAACGGCTTCGCCGGTCGGCAGCGGATGAAGCTGCGCGAGATCCTCGGCGTGCTGCGTGACTCGTACTGCCGCCGGGTCGGCATCGAGTACATGCACATCCAGGACCCGGAGGAGCGGCGCTGGATCCAGGAGCGGATCGAGCGCAAGTACGAGAAGCCGTCGGCCGACGAGCAGAAGCACGTGCTCAACCGGCTCAACGCCGCCGAGGCGTTCGAGACCTTCCTGCAGACCAAGTACGTCGGCCAGAAGCGCTTCTCGCTGGAGGGCGGCGAGTCGCTGATCCCGCTGCTCGGCGAGATGCTGGAGTCCTCCGCCGAGAACGGCCTGGACGAGGTCGTCATCGGCATGGCCCACCGTGGTCGCCTCAACGTGCTGGCCAACATCGTCGGCAAGCCGTACGAGAAGATCTTCTCGGAGTTCGAGGGTCACCTCGACCCGCGCTCGACGCAGGGCTCCGGCGACGTGAAGTACCACCTGGGTCAGAACGGCAAGTTCACCACCCCGGACGGCGAGCACGTCGTCAAGGTGTCGCTGGTGGCGAACCCGTCGCACCTGGAGGCCGTCGACCCCGTGCTGGAGGGCATCGTCCGGGCCAAGCAGGACCGGATCGACCTCAAGCTGGAGGGCTACACCGTGCTGCCGCTGGCAGTGCACGGCGACGCCGCGTTCGCCGGCCAGGGTGTGGTCGCCGAGACGCTCAACCTGTCGCAGCTGCGCGGCTACCGCACCGGTGGCACCGTGCACGTGGTCGTCAACAACCAGGTCGGCTTCACCACCGCCCCGGAATACAGCCGGTCCAGCCTCTACAGCACCGACGTGGCCCGGATGATCCAGGCGCCGATCTTCCACGTGAACGGCGACGACCCGGAGGCCGTGGTCCGAGTGGCCCGGCTGGCTTTCGAATACCGGCAGGCGTTCAACAAGGACGTCGTGATCGACATGGTCTGCTACCGCCGGCGTGGCCACAACGAGGGCGACGACCCGTCGATGTCCAACCCCCAGATGTACAAGATCATTGACTCGAAGCGTTCGGTGCGCAAGCTCTACACCGAGGAGCTGATCGGTCGCGGCGACATCACCGTGGAGGACGCGGAGGAGCTGCTGCGCGACTACCAGGCGCAGCTGGAGAAGGTCTTCAAGGCCACCCGGGACGCGGCCGCCACGCCGCGCCAGCTCAACCGCCCCCGCCGCGAGGAGGAGCCGGAGCCGGCGGTCGACACCGCGACCGACGCCGCCGTCGTCAAGGCGATCGGCGAGGCGCACGTCAACCTGCCGGAGGGCTTCACCCCGCACAAGCGCATCCAGCAACTGCTGGACCGGCGCTCCAAGATGTCCGTCGAGGGCAACATCGACTGGGGCTTCGGCGAGATCATCGCGTTCGGGGCGCTGCTGCACGACGGCGTCACCGTCCGGCTCGCCGGGCAGGACTCGCGGCGCGGCACCTTCGTCCAGCGGCACGCCTCGGTGGTCGACTCCCGCACCGGCGACGACTACCTGCCGCTGAAGTCGCTCACCGGCGACGGTGAGCGCTCCCGGTTCTTCGTCCACGACTCGCTGCTCAGCGAGTACGCGGCGATGGGCTTCGAGTACGGCTACTCGGTGGAGAACGTCAACGCGCTGGTCGCCTGGGAGGCCCAGTTCGGTGACTTCGTCAACGGCGCCCAGTCGGTGATCGACGAGTTCATCTCCTCCGGTGAGGTGAAGTGGGGTCAGCGCTCCGCCGTCACCCTGTTGCTGCCGCACGGCCACGAGGGCCAGGGCCCGGACCACACCTCCGGTCGCCCGGAGCGGTTCCTGCAGATGTGCGCCGAGGACAACATGCGGGTGTCCATTCCGACGACCCCGGCGAACTACTTCCACCTGCTGCGCCGCCAGGCCCTGTCGCCGAAGCGCAAGCCGCTCGTGGTGTTCACGCCGAAGTCGCTGCTGCGGCACAAGCTCTGCGTCTCCTCGGTGGAGGACTTCACCACCGGCACCTTCCAGCCGGTGCTGCGCGACACCGCCGCCCCGGCACCGGAGGCGGTGAAGCGGGTGCTGCTCTGCTCCGGCAAGGTCTACTACGACCTGTTCCAGGCCCGGCAGGAGCGCGGCGTCACCGACACGGCGATCATCCGGATCGAGCAGCTGTACCCGCTGCCGGTGGAGGAGATCCGCGCCGCCCTGGCGCAGTACCCGAACGCGGAGGACTTCGCCTGGGTGCAGGAGGAGCCGGCCAACCAGGGCGCCTGGTCGTTCGTCGCGCTCAACCTGCTGGAGCACCTCACCGACGTCCGGCTGCGGCGGATCTCCCGCCCGGCCGCGGCGGCCCCGGCGGTCGGCTCGGCCAAGACCCACGAGGTCGAGCAGACCGCGCTCATCGAGGCGGCACTCCCCCGCCCGTGACCTGACCGCACCGCGACAGCCGGGGCAGGGCCGTTCCCACGGTCCTGCCCCGGCTCGCGTCGGCCCATCCGATCACCGACCCACCCGGCCCACGCCGGGCCGAGCACGAGGACGTACGCCGTGTACTTCACCGACCGTGGCATCGAGGAGCTGGTCGAACGCCGGGGCGACGAGCAGGTGACCCTGGAGTGGCTGGGCGAGCGCCTGCGCGACTTCGTCGACCTCAACCCGGAGTTCGAAACCCCCATCGAACGTCTGGCGACCTACCTGGCTCGCCTGGACGACCCCGACGACGAAGACGCCTGACAGCCCGCAGACACCCCCGTGGCCCTCGGCGGGGGGACGGGCTCGACGCTGCCGGCGAGGGGTCGGCACCTGTGACTTTCCTCCTTTGCTCTGCTTCAGCGGGCGCAACGGCGACCGTCCGATATCCGGACACCGGGTGTTGCGCGGGTTGAAGCAGAGCAAAGGAGGACCTCAACACCTCGCCGCCCGGCCGACGAAACGCGCGATCCCGGGTCCCCTTCTCAGCCCACGCGGCTCGGCACACTCGCGATCTTCTAGGGTGGGGCTGTGGCTCGCAGCGTGTACCTGACCAGCGTCGGTTCGGGCGGGGGTAAGTCGACCATCGCTCTCGGGCTGGCCGAACTGCTGTCGCGGCAGGTGGGACAGATCGGCGTGTTCCGGCCGCTGGTCGCCGACGTCGGGCCCGATCCGATCCTCGCCCTGCTCAGCGAGCGGTACCGGGTCGAGTTGCCGATCGGCGAGCTGGCCGGGGCGACCTACACCGAGGCAGCCGCGCTGGTCGCCGACGGCCGTCGCGAGGAGCTGATCTCGGCGATCGTGGACCGTTACCGGGCGGTGGAACGGCAGTGCTCGGCGGTCGTCGTCGTGGGCAGTGACTTCGACGAACCGGGTGACCCGGCGCACCCCAGCGAGCTGGCCTTCAACGCCCGGCTGGCCACGGAGTTCGGCAGCGTCGTGGTGCCGGTGGTGGACGGCTACGAGCAGGGGCCGGCGGCCGTCGCGGCGGCCATGCGCGGGGCGTACCACGACGTGGCCGACCTGGGCGCGACAGTGCTCGCGGTGATCGCCAACCGGGTGCCCGGGCCGATGACGCTGCCGGAGCTGCCGGTGCCCGCGTACGCCATCCCGGAGGTGCCGAGCGTCTCGGCGCCGACGGTGGCCGAGGTGGCGGCGGCGCTCGGCGCGACCCTGCTCGCCGGGGACGACGCCGCACTCGGCCGGGACGTGCTGGACTTCGTGGTCGGCGCGGCACACGTGCCGACCCTGCTGGGTCACCTCACCGAGGGGGCGCTGGTGATCACCCCCGGCGACCGGTCCGACCTGCTCGTCGCCGCCAGCGCGGCGCACGTGGCCGGGCAGGTGTCGGTGGCCGGACTGGTGCTCACCCTGGGCGAGCAGCCCGATCCCCGGGTGATGCGGCTGGTGGAGGGTCTGAACACCGGCCTGGCGGTGCTGTCCGTGGGCAGCGACAGTTACGACACGGTCGAGGCGTCCAGCCGGATCGAGGGGCGGCCCAGCGTGGCCAACCCGCGCAAGGTGGAGGCCGCGCTGGGCGCGTTCGAGCGCTGCGTGGACACCGACGACCTGGCCCGCCGGCTCCGGGTCAGCCGGTCGACCCGGGTCACCCCGCTGATGTTCGAGAACGAGCTGATCGACCGGGCCCGCTCGCAGCGCCGCCACCTGGTGCTTCCCGAGGGCACCGACGATCGGATCCTGCGGGCGGCAGAGATCCTGCTGCGCCGGGGCGTGGCCGACCTGACGCTGCTCGGCCGCCCCGACGACATCGCCCGCCGTACCCGGGAACTGGGCATCGACCTCGGCGACGCGCGGCTCGTCGACCCGACCAGCAGCGGATGGCACGACGAGTTCGCCGCCGAGTACGCGCGGCTGCGCGCCCATCGGGGCGTCACCGCCGAACTGGCGTACGACATCGTGGCCCAGCCCAACTACTTCGGCACGCTCATGGTGGCCACCGGGCACGCCGACGGCATGGTGTCCGGCGCGACGCACACCACCGCCGCCACCATCCGACCCGCGTTCGAGATCATCCGTACCGTCCCGGACGTCTCGGTGGCCTCCAGCGTCTTCTTCATGCTGCTGCGCGACCGGGTGCTGGTCTACGGCGACTGCGCGGTGAACCGCGACCCGGACTCGGCCCAACTCGCCGACATCGCGATCTCGTCGGCAGACACCGCCGCGCGGTTCGGCATCGAGCCCCTGGTGGCCATGTTGTCGTACTCCACCGGCAGCTCCGGCGCGGGCGCCGACGTGGAGAAGGTCGCCGCGGCCACCGCGATCGTCCGGGAACGCCGGCCCGACCTGCTGGTCGAGGGACCGATCCAGTACGACGCGGCGATCGACCCGGCGGTGGCGGCGACCAAACTGCCGGACAGCCCGGTCGCCGGGCACGCCACGGTCTTCATCTTCCCCGACCTCAACACGGGCAACAACACGTACAAGGCGGTGCAGCGTTCGGCCGGGGCGGTCGCCGTCGGCCCGGTGATGCAGGGCCTGCGCCGGCCGGTGAACGACCTGTCCCGGGGCGCGCTGGTGCCGGACATCGTGAACACGGTGGCGATCACCGCCATCCAGGCGGCCGCCGGGGAGGCGTCATGAGTCGGGTTCTGGTGCTCAACTGCGGGTCGTCGTCGGTGAAGTGGCGGCACTACGACGGGGACCGCACGCTCGGCCAGGGCACCGTCGAGCGGGTCGGCGAGCCCGGCGGCGGCCCGGCGGACCACGCGGGCGCGGTCCGGGAGATCCTGGACGGGCTGGACCTGGGCGGTCTGACGGCCGTCGGGCACCGGGTGGTGCACGGCGGGCAGACGTTCACCGCCCCGACGCTCGTCGACGACGCGGTGCTGGCCGCGATCAGGGATCTGGTGCCGCTCGCCCCGCTGCACAACCCGGCCAACCTGGCTGGCATCGAGGTGGCTCGGGCGGCACTGCCGGACGTACCGCAGGTCGCCGTCTTCGACACGGCGTTCCACCACACGCTGCCGGAGGCCGCCGCGACCTACGCGATCGACCGGGACACCGCACAGCGGTACGACATCCGCCGGTACGGCTTCCACGGCACCTCACACGCGTACGTCTCCCGGCGCACGGCCGAGCTGCTGGGCCGCCCGTACGAGCAGCTCAACACGATCACCCTGCACCTCGGCAACGGGGCCAGCGCGTGCGCGGTGACGAACGGCCGCAGCGTCGCCACCTCGATGGGGATGTCGCCCCTGGAGGGCCTGGTGATGGGCACCCGCAGCGGCGACCTCGACCCGACCGTGATCTTCCACCTGCGGCGGGAGGGCGGCCTGTCTGTTGACGAGATCGACGACCTGCTCAACCACCGCAGCGGCCTGCTCGGCCTGACCGGCGCCAACGACATGCGCGAGGTGCTGCAACGCCGGGCCGCCGGGGACCGGGCCGCCGCGTTGGCGTTCGACGTCTACTGCCGGCGGATCACCGGGTACGTGGGGGCGTACTACGCGCTGCTCGGGCACGTCGACGCGATCGCGTTCACCGCCGGGGTGGGCGAGCACGCCGCGCCGGTGCGGTCCGCCGCGCTGGCCGGCCTGGAACGGCTCGGCATCAGCGTGGACGACACCCGCAACGACGGCGAGGGCGACCGGGTGATCTCGCCCGACGACGCCGAGGTGAGCGTCTGCGTCATCCGCACCGACGAGGAGCGGGAGATCGCCCGGCAGACCCGGGACGTGGTCGGGGCGCACTGAAGCCGCCCCGACCGGTGGGCACGCGACCGTTCGGCACCTCGGAGCGCGAGGGCTCAGCCCATCGTCAACCAGGCGACCACGGCCACCAGCAGCACGACGACCACCGCCGCACCGACGATGAGCGGCAGCCGGGACGGCGCGTCGGCCGGGCCGGTGGCCTCCGGCGTCTGGGAGAAGGCGCGGAACGCCTCGGTGTTGCCGCTGGGGTCGGTGTAGTTCTCAGCCATGCCGGTGACCCTAGCGAAGCCGGACCGGACGCACCGCCCCCACCTCCGCCATCCCATTCAGTCGAGCCGGCCGGCGGTACGGTGGCGCGGTGGACGAGCTCGCACACCGCCAGTTGGCGAGCATCGCCGAGGTGGTCAGGGTGGCCGGGTCAGCCGGCATTCCGGTGTGGCTGCGGGGCGGCTGGGCGATGGACTTCCAGCTCGGCACGGTGACCCGCCCGCATGTCGACGTCGACTGGTACTGCCGGCACGAGGACGTGGACCGACTGATGACGTTGCTGCTGGCCCGTGACTGGCGGCTCGCCCCGCGAATGCCGGTGCGGAGGCAACTCGACCTGTTCACCGCCGACGTGGAGGTCAGCTTCGCGTATCTCGGTCGGGACGGCGACGGCCGACCGACGGTGGGTGGCGGGCCCTGGGCCGGCACACCACTTCCGGCCGGGATGCTGGACGCGCATCCAGGTCGGATCGGCGCGCTCACCGTGCCGACGATCTCGGTGGCGGCCCAGATCGAGTTCAAGCAGATGTACCCGGTCTGGATGCCGGAACGTCCCCGCCGACCGAAGGACGCGGACGATCTCGCCCTGCTGCGTGCCGTTCCTGGTCGAGCAGGTCCTCGTACACCCCGACCTTGAAGGTGATCAGGTCCAGGCACTGCGTGAGTCGGCCGAGCTGGGTCGTGACGCGTCCGTGGTGATCGGGCACGTACACCCCGCCCAAGCCCGCCGGCCCGCACCGTCGGAGAGGGCACAATTGAGCCCATGCCCCGACGCGTCACTCCCGCACTGATGGCCAGCATCGTGCTCATCACCGGCCTGGTCGGCTGCTCAGCGGACACCCGCCCGAGCGCGAGCGGGCAGACGCCGCCGGCCGAGCCGACGACCGCCGCCGTGCCGACCCCGAAGGTCGCCGCCGGAGTGGCCCCGAAGAACACCTTCGCGGTGGGCGTACGCCAGCTCAAGCTGGACCGGAACGGCCGGGCGCTGCCGACGACGCTCTGGTACCCGGCTGCCGGGCAGTCCGGCGGCGCGCCCAAGCGGTCGGCGACGGCCGCCGAGGGCCGGTTCCCGGTGGTGATGTTCAGTCACGGCCTGGGTGGGCGACCGGACGACTATGCCAAGCTGCTGACCCGCTGGGCGGCGGCCGGTTTCGTGGTGGCCGCGCCGACGTTCCCGCACACCTCCAAGGGCACCGACAACAACGTCCTGGACGTGCTCAACCAGCCGGCCGACGTGTCGTACGCGCTGGACCGGGTGTTGGCGCTGGACGGCACGGCCGGCGACGGACTGCGGGGCCGGTTGGACGGCGAGCGCGTGGCCGCGGCCGGGCACTCGGCCGGTGGGGTGACCACCATCGGCCTCTTCACGGCCGGTCGGGACGAGCGGCTGGACGCGGGTGTGGTGTTCGCCGGCACGGCACTCGGGGTGGGCACCGCGTTCGCCGGTGCGGCCGCGCCGCAACTGTTCGTGCACGGCGAGCTGGACGAGGTGGTCGACTACGCGGCGGGCAAGTCGGCGTACGACAAGGTGCCCTGGCCCAAGGCGCTGCTCAGCCTGTCCAAGGGCGACCACGGGCGGGCGCTGCTCGGCGACACCGCGACGCTGCGGGTCGTCTCGGACACGTCAGTCGAGTTCCTGCGCTGGTCGCTGTACGGCGACCCGGAGGCCAAGAAGCGCATCGCCACCGACGCGACCCGCGACGACATCGCCACCTTCGACGACCACCTCTGAACCACTCCGCGTCTTTCCCCCTGCGCGACCTTGCACTTACTGTCGCGGCATAACGGGACACTTTTCGCTTATCGGCAACAGAAAGTGCAAGATCGCGGGGGTGGGGGTGGGGTGGGGGCGTTCAAGCCTTGTGGTCGACGACGATCTTGCCGAAGGCCTCGCCGGAGTGCAGGCGGGCGAAGGCGTCCTCGACCCGGCTGAACGGGACCACACTGTCCACCACCGGGCGGACCTCGTTCTCGGCGCAGAACGCCAGCAGCTCGTACAGCTCCCCGGGAGTGCCCATCGACGTGCCCAGGATCTCCAACTGCATGGCGAAGAGCCGACGCAGGTTGACCGACGGCTGGTGGCCGGCGGTGGCGCCGGAGACCACGATCCGGGCCATCGGGGCGGCCGACTTCATCGAGTGCTCGAAGGTCGCCTCGCCGACCGTCTCGATCACCACGTCGACCCGCTCCGACAGCCGGGCGCCGGGCTCCACAGCGGTGGCCCCGAGAGCGGTGATCCGCTCGCGCTTGGCGGCGTCGCGGCTGGTCGCGTACACCCGCTTGCCCATCGCGACGGCGAGCGCGACGGCCGCCGTGGCGACGCCGCCGCCCGCGCCCTGCACCAGCACGCTGTCGGCGTCCGCGACGCGACCCTTGGTGGTCAGCATCCGCCAGGCGGTCAGCCAGGCCGTGGGCAGGCACGCCGCGTCGGTCGCCGCCATGCCGTCGGGCAGCGGGATCAGGTTCGACCGGGGTACGGCGATCCGCTCGGCGAGGGTTCCGGCGAAGTGCTCGGAGAGGATGGAGACTCCGCGCGGGTCACCGGGAGTGACGACGACCGGGTAGACGACCACCTGGTTGCCCTCGGCGTCCACGCCGACCGCGTCGCAGCCGAGGATCATCGGCAGCTGGGCCTCGGTGAGCCCCACCCCGCGCAGCGACCAGAGGTCGTGGTGGTTGAGCGAGGTCGCGCTCACCTGCACGGTCACCCAGTCGTCCTCCGGGTGGGTCGGCTCGGGCCGCTCACCGACGGTGAGGGCGGCCAGCGGATCGGCGTCGTCGAAGCGGGTGGCGAAGGCAGCACGCATGATCGGCACGGTAACAAGCCGAGCGCTCGTCAAGAAGGGCTCACCGTCGGGCCACGCCGTCGCGGCGGGCGGCCTCCGCGACGGCCTCGGCGACGGCCGGGGCGACACGCGGGTCGAGCGGCGACGGCACGATCGCGTCAGCGGTCAGCGACTCGGCCACCACGCCGGCGATCGCGTCGGCGGCGGCGACCTTCATCCCCTCGGTGATCCGGGTGGCCCGCGCGTCCAACGCGCCCCGGAACACCCCGGGGAACGCCAGCACGTTGTTGATCTGGTTGGGGTAGTCGCTGCGACCGGTGGCGACCACCGCGACGTGCCGGGCGGCCACCTCGGGGTGCACCTCCGGAGTCGGGTTGGCCAGCGCGAAGACGATGCCGCCGGGCGTCATGCCGGCGACGGCGGCCTCCGGGATCTCGCCTCCACTGACGCCGATCAGCACGTCGGCGTCGCGCAGCGCCTCGGTGATGTCGCCCTGGCGGCCGTCCGCGTTGGTGCTCGCCGCCAGCTCGGCCTTGCCACCGGTCAGCTCGGCCCGGTGCGGGCCGATGATCCCCTTGGAGTCGCAGACCACCACCTGGTCGGGGTTGACGCCTCCGGCGATGAGCATCTTGGTCACGGCCACGCCGGCCGCGCCCGCGCCGCTCACCGCGACCCGCAGGTCACCGAGCTTGCGGTTGAGCAGGGTGGCGGCGTTGCGCAGCGCGGCGAGCACCACGATGGCGGTCCCGTGCTGGTCGTCGTGGAAGACCGGGATGTCCAGCGCCTCGTCGAGTCGCCGCTCGATCTCGAAGCAGCGCGGCGCGCTGATGTCCTCCAGGTTGATCCCGCCGAACGACGGTGCCAGCGCCCGCACCACCGCGACGATCTCGTCCACGTCCTGGGTGTCCAGGCAGACCGGCACCGCGTCCACCCCGGCGAACTGCTTGAACAGCACCGCCTTGCCCTCCATCACCGGCAGCGCGGCGCGCGGTCCGATGTTGCCGAGCCCCAGCACCGCCGAGCCGTCGGTGACCACCGCGACCGCGTGCGACGCCCAGGTGTACTCGTCGGCCAGGTCGGGATCGGCGGCGATCGCCTCGCACACCCGGGCCACCCCAGGGGTGTACGCGAGAGAGAGGTCCTCGCGGCTGGTGAGCGGCACCGTCGACGCGACGGCCATCTTGCCGCCGACGTGCAGTTGGAAGACGGGATCAGCGGGGTCCACGACGGACGAAGACATGGCGGTGACTCCAGGATCTGTCGAGCAGATGTGAGGCGGCGGGCCCGGCCGCGAGGTGGGCGGCGAGCAATGGCACGCGGCGCGGGGGGTCACCCGGGCACTTTCCGAGCATAGTGTCGACACTGCCCCCGGATGTGAGCAGGGTCATATCTCGCGACGAGGCACCCGTCCGAGGCGCGGCCAGTAGCGGGCCACGACCCGACCCCGTACGTCCGCCACGCCGTACGCCCGGGAGTCGTCGGTGATCAGGTCGTTGTCGCCGCGTAGCCACCAGCCACCGCCCTGCGGCCGGACCGCACGCTTGACGACCAGCAGTTCCGGCCGTGTCCGGAAGACCGCGACCACCACGTCACCGGCTCGGATCGGACGTCCCCCCGAGCGGACCAGCACCGCATCGCCGTGCCGCAGCGTCGGCGCCATGGACGGGCCGATCACCGTGACCGCCGTCAGCGGGCCGCGCAGGCGGGGCGCCTCACCCGGGTGATCGGCGCGCACTGGTTTCACCTCCACCCGGTTCGGGGAGCACTCTCAGGAGTAATGTCGCCTTTGATCATCGCAAACTTCCCATGGAGGATCCCGATGCGACTTCCGCGCATCCTTGCGCCCCGCGTCACCGCGAGCGCTCACTGCGACCTGCCGTGCGGCGTCTACGACCCGGCCCAGGCCCGGATCGAGGCCGAGTCGGTCAAAATGATCTGCGAGAAGTACCAGGCGAACACGGACCCGGAGTTCCGCACCCGGGCGGTCATCATCAAGGAGCAGCGCGCCGAGCTGGTCAAGCACCACCTGTGGGTGCTCTGGACCGACTACTTCAAGGCGCCGCACTTCGAGAAGTACCCGAACCTGCACACCCTGTTCAACGAGGCCACCAAGCTCGCCGGTGCCAGCGGCGTCAAGGGCAGCCTCGACCCGGCCACCGCCGACCAGCTCCTCGCGAAGATCGACGAGATCGCGAAGATCTTCTGGGAGACCAAGAAGGCGTGACCAACCCCGTCACCCCGACGATCCGGCCGGCACGTCCCCAGGACGTGCCGGCCGTCGTTGCCATGGTGCACGAGTTGGCGGAGTACGAACGCGCCCCCGATGAGTGTCACCTCACCGAGGACCAGCTCACCTCGGCGCTGCTCGCCACGCTTGCCGACATCTGCGTACGACGGGGATACCCGGGGGCTGGAGTGGTGGATGATCGAGTGGAATCCGGCCGCCGGCTTCTACGCCTCGATCGGCGCGGAGCAGATGAGCGAGTGGGTCCCGTACCGGCTCGGCGGAGACGCCCTGCGGGCTCTCGCCGCCCAAGCGGAGGCCGCCGACACGCACCCGGGCGACTGACCGGGTAGAGTCCCCGACCGGGGGGATGAGCGTGACTCAACTGACCGGCCAGCCAGCGACCGACGACGACGTGGTGCACCTCACGGTGCCCGCCGACGGCGGTTACCTCGGCGTGCTTCGTACCGCCACCGCCGGCCTCGCGGCCCGGCTGCAGTTCGCGCTCGACGAGATCGAGGATCTGCGGATCGCGGTCGACGAGGCGTGCGCCATGCTGCTCGCCATCGCCACCCGGGACGCCGAGTTGGGGTGTCGGTTCTCCGTCACCAACGACGCGCTGACCGTCGAGGTGACCGTGCCGACCGTCCGCGGTGCCACGCTGCCCGCCGAGTCGTCCTTCGCCTGGAAGGTGCTGACCGCGCTGACGACGTCGGCGTCCGCCACGGCCGCCGACGGCCGGGCGACGATCTCGTTGCTGACCCGCCGCTCCGGCGGCTACTGACCGGCAGGCCCCGCGTCGGGGTGCGCCGGCCCGGGCGGTGCCGCGCGCTCGCGCTGAGCGCGCTCCGCCGGGCAGGGCCGCACGCCAGGTCACGTACGCCGGTCGGGGTTACTCGAAGCCGAGCGCCCTCGTCGTGGGCGGGCTGACGAGCAGCCAGCCGACGCCCAGCCCGAGCGCCATCAGCGGTACGCCCAGCCACCCCAGGCCGGCCTGGATCATGAACCAGCCGATCGGCAGCAGCATCAGCTGGAGGACGATCGCCGGGGCGCGTGCGCCGGCACGGCGCCGCAGCAGCGCGCGGCCCAACGCCCAGAGGGCGACAGCCGCCCCGACGGCGAACGCGGTCACCAGCAACGCCGACGCGAGGTCGGTGGTGGTGGCGGTCAGGTCCGCCCAGACCAACCAGACCGCGATCAGCCCGACGGCGACCGCCTCCGCCCACAGCAGCCGCACCGCCCAGCGGAGCGTGCCGGGAATCGGGGCCGAGTCGATGGTCACGCGCGCCACGATACCCGTGCTACCGAGAGGTAAAGTGCCGCCCATGCGGGCCGTCCTGGTGGTCAATCCGAAGGCCACCACCACCAGCGAACGCAGTCGGGACGTGCTTGTCCGCGCGCTGCGCAGCGAAGTCGACCTCAGTGTGCGCTACACCCGTCGCCGGGGGCACGCCATGGCGCTGGCCCGGGAGGCCGCCGCCGAGGGCGTCGACCTCGTCGTCACCCTGGGCGGTGACGGCACCGTGAACGAGGTGGTGAACGGCCTGATGACGGCCGAACCGCCGGCCGGTGTCGAGGGCGCGTCGATGGCGGAGCGGCTGCCCGCGCTGGCCACGGTTCCGGGCGGTTCGACGAACGTGTTCGCCCGCGCGCTGGGTCTGCCCCGGGAATGGCCGGACGCGACCAGCATGATCCTGGAAGGGCTGCGCCTGCGCCGGCAGCGCACGGTCGGGCTGGGCCGCGCGGACGACCGCTACTTCACCTTCTGCGCGGGGTTCGGCCTGGACGCCGCCGTGATCCACCGGGTGGAGCAGGCCCGCCGCAAGGGGCGCGTCTCCACTCCCGGGCTCTACTTCCGCTCGATCATGGGCCAGTACTTCTTCGCCTCGGACCGACGGCATCCCGCGATCAGCCTGGAGCGGCCGGGTGAGGCGTCGGAGGGCGAGCTGGCCACCGTCATCATCCAGAACACCGCGCCGTGGACCTATCTGGGTGACCGGGAGGTCAACCCGAACCCGGAGGCGTCGTTCGACCTCGGCCTCGACGTGCTGGCACTGCGTCAGCTCCGGGTGGCTAGCACAACACGGACAGTGACTCAATTCATGTCCCGGCAGCCAGATCCGAACGGTCGTCAGGTGTTGCGACTCCATGACACTGCGGAGTTCACCCTGCTCTCCAGCCGTCCGCAGGCGTTCCAGCTCGACGGCGACTATCTTGGCGAGCGGGAGAAAGTCAGATTCACCTCCATTCCGGCCGCACTCAGAGTAATCTGCTAGGTCTCGGGTACTGCCCTTGGTCGACGCGGCGCCGCAACCGCACCGGCAGGCACCGCCACGCCGAGGGGCAGGTGCCGGAAATGTCAGCAATGTCACGCGGACTGTACTATATTGATCCTCGACTGTGGCACGGCGGGTAACCAGGAAGGCGCTGGAACCCGGACAAATGGGTTGTGGGCTTGCTCACCGCGCGGAGTTTTTCCGAGCGTCACCCTTGACATCACGAGCGTTCGTGAAAGTATTCACAAGCGAACTTGAGTTACCGGGACATTGCCTGGATATGCTCGTCAGGTTGAGCTGTTCCAGCAGGTCCCCGGGGGCCAACTGCCTGCTCACGCACTGCCGAATGGTCAGACGCAATCGGTCACCATCGGCACTGCGGATGCATATAGGAAAAGAACTGCCCGCAATAAATTGCCACCCATCCAGAATGAGGAGTGTTGCCGCCATGGACTGGCGTCACCATGCTGTCTGCCGCGACGAGGACCCGGAGCTGTTCTTCCCGATTGGGACGTCCGGACCGGCTCTCCTTCAGGTCGAGCAGGCCAAGGCCGTCTGCCGGCGCTGCTCCGTCACCGACCAGTGCCTCCAGTGGGCGCTCGAGTCGGGTCAGGACGCCGGCGTCTGGGGCGGGATGAGCGAGGAGGAACGGCGCGCTGTCAAGCGGCGCGGCGGTCTCCGGGTGCTGCGCGCTCACTCCGCCTGATCCCCCAACGACACAGCAGTACGCCCCGGCAGGTCCGCCTGCCGGGGCGTACTGCTGTCCGGAACCGTGTCGGTCGGGAGGACGAGCGGTCAGGCCGCCAGGTCGACCCGGTGCAGCACCAGCTCGGCCAACTCGGGCGCATCCGTCAACGGGGCCGCCACCGCCACGGCACCGGCCGCCCGCGCGGACTCGGTCACCGCGTCGTGGAACAGGCCCGGCGCGAGGAAGTACGCGGCCACCGCCACCCGGCGCGCCCCAGCCGCCCGCAGGCGGGCAACGGCCACACCGGTCCCCGGTGGGGCCGCCGAGGCGTACGACACCCGGCAGGGCACCCCGAACTCGACGCCGAGCGCGTCCGCCACCCGGCCCACCGAACCGCGCGCACGAGCGTCACGGGTGCCCGCGGCGGCCAACACCAGCGCGTCGAAGCGACCCGGGGCGACCTCGCCGAGCCGACGGCGCAACCCCGCCAGCAACGCTGGCGCCACGGTGCCGTCCGCGGGGCCCAACACGTCTGTCAACCGTACCGTCAGCGTTGGTCCAGCCGTCGTCGCGGCCGCGACCGCGGCAGGGATGTCCACCCGGTGGTGGTAGGCGGCGGTCAGCAGCAGCGGCACCACCACCGCACGCCGATGCCCGGCCTCGGCCAGCGTGCTCAGCACCTCGGTCGGCCCCGGCTCGGTGTGGTCCAGCCAACTCGCCCACACCGCGAGGCCCGGCCGGGCCGCCGACACCGCCCGGGCCAGCGCCCGGGTGGCCTCGGCGGCTCGCGGATCACGGCTGCCGTGGGCGACCAGCACCACCGGGTCCGCCCCGCCGGCCGCAACCGGGCCGGTCGGGGTCGTCGACGACGCGGTCAGACGTGCAGCCCGCACTCGGTCTTCTCGAACATGGCCCACCGGCCGGCCCGCGGGTCCTCGCCGGCCTTGGTACGGCGCGTGCACGGCCAGCAACCGATCGAGCCGTACCCCTGCTTGAACAGCTCGTTGACCGGCACGTTCCAGCGGGCGATGTAGGCGTCCACGTCCCCCTGCGACCAGGCCGCGATCGGGTTGACCTTGACCTTGCCGCGCCGGTTGTCGAACGTCACCACCGGTGTGTTGGCCCGGGTCGGCGACTCGTCCCGGCGCAGTCCAGCGGCCCAGGCGTCGTACCCGGACAGGGCCCGCTCCAACGGCTCCACCTTGCGCAACTGGCAGCAGTCGTCCGGTGACTTGTTGAACAGTCGCGGACCGTACTGGCCGTCCTGCTGCCCCACGGTGAGCCGGGGTCGGATCGACCGGACGTTCACCGGGAGCGTACGGGCGACCTCGTCGCGTACGCGGAGCGTCTCGGGGAAGTGCAGGCCGGTGTCGAGGAAGACCACGTCCACTCCCGGGGCGACCCGGGACACCAGGTGGGCCAGGACGGCGTCGGCCATCGAGCTGGTCACGCAGAAGCGGTCACCGAAGGTCTGCGCCGCCCAGCGGGCGATCTCCAGTGCCGGGGCGCCCTCCAGGTCGCGAGCGGCCTGTTCGGCCAGGGCCCGCAGCTCGTCCGGGCTGCGCCCGGCCGGAGCGGCCGACGTCTGCGCGCCCGGACCGACCAGGCGCAGGCTTGCGGCGGACACGAGACTCATCGGGTAACCGCCTGCGAGAGCAGCCCAGTGAACTTCACCGAGAAGACCCGGGCGCAGGCGTGGCACTCCCAGGCGCCGTGACCCGCCTCGTGCGGCCGCAGGTCCTCCTCGCCGCAGTACGGGCAGTAGAGGGGTGCCGCTCGGTTCTCGCTGCTCATCGCAGTTCCTCCTCGTCGACTCTGATCACCCAGTTGGCGAACGTCTCGCCCTCGCTGCGCCCGGCCAGGTAGCGACGGGCCAGCCGTTCCACGTACTCCGGAAGCTCGTCGGCGGTGGTCTTGAGGCCGCGCAGCTTGCGGCCGAAACCGGCGGTCTGCCCCTGCGCCATGCCCAGCCCGCCGCCCAGGTGCACCTGGAAACCCTCCACCTGCCGGCCGTCCGGGCCGACCACCAGCTGACCCTTGAGGCCGATGTCGGCCACCTGGGTGCGGGCGCAGGCGTTCGGGCAGCCGTTGATGTGGATCGAGATGTCCGTGTCGAAGTCGCGCAGCCGTTGCTCCAGTCGAGCCACCAGCTCCTCGCCACGGGCCTTGGTCTCGACGATGGCGAGCTTGCAGTACTCGATGCCGGTGCACGCCATGGTGCCGCGCCGCCAGGCCGACGGCCGGGCCTCCAGGCCGATCCCGCGCAGCGCGTCGACGAGCGACTCCGTCCGCTCCGACGGCACGTCGAGCACCAGCAGCTTCTGGTACGGGGTGAGCCGCACCCGGTCGCTGCCGTGCGCCTCGACCACGTCGGCCAGCTGGGCGAGCTGCCCACCGGAGACCCGCCCGACCACCGGGGCCGCCCCGACGTAGTGCCGCCCGTCGGCCTGCTCGTGCACGCCCACGTGGTCGATCGGCTTCGCCGGCAGCTCCGGTGCGGGACCGTCGAGCAGCGTACGTCCCAGGTAGTCCTTCTCCAGGACCTCGCGGAAACGCTCCACTCCCCAGTCAGCCACCAGGAACTTCAGCCGGGCCCGGTTACGCAGCCGGCGGTAGCCGTAGTCGCGGAAGATGCCGACCACACCGGCCCAGACGTCGGGGATCTCGGCCAGCGGCACCCAGACGCCGAGCCGCTGGGCCAGCATCGGGTTGGTGGAGAGCCCGCCGCCGACCCAGAGGTCGAAGCCGGGGCCGTGCTCGGGGTGATCGACACCGAGAAGAGCGATGTCGTTCGACTCGTACGGCGTGTCGACAAGCCAGGAAATGGAGGTCTTGAACTTGCGGGGCAGGTTGGAGAACTGCTTGTCGCCCACGTACCGGGCGACGATCTCGTCGATCGCCGGAGTCGGGTCGAGCAGTTCGTCGCGGGCCACCCCGGCGACCGGGCTGCCCAGCACGATGCGCGGGCAGTCGCCGCACGCCTCGGTGGTCTGCAGGCCTACCGACTCGAGGCGACGCCAGATCTCCGGCATGTCCTCGACGCGGATCCAGTGGTACTGGATGTTCTGCCGGTCGGTGATGTCGGCGGTGTCCCGGGCGAACTTCCGGGAGATGTCCGCGATGACGCGCAGCTGGGCCAGGCTGAGCTGCCCCCCGTCGATACGGACCCGGAGCATGAAGAACTCGTCCTCCAGCTCGTGCGGCTCCAGCACGGCGGTGCGCCCACCGTCGATGCCCGCCTTGCGCTGGGTGTAGAGGCCCCACCAGCGGAACCGACCGCGCAGGTCCTGCGGGTCGATGGAGGCGAAGCCACGGTGCGCGTAGATGTTCTCGATGCGGGCCCGAACGTTGAGCGGGTCGTCATCTTTCTTGATCCGCTCGTTGGGGTTGAGCGGCTCGCGGTGACCGAGCGCCCACTGACCCTCGCCCCGGGGTCGGCGCGGCGGCCGGGCGGGCCGGGCCGTCGGATCCTCGGACCGGGCCGGGATGCTGCTGACCGCCATCTCGGCGTCCTCCGTTGTCTGCTGTGCCTCGGGGCACGCGCGGGGCGCGGCGGCCGGCCCGCCGAAGCGGGCGGGACAACGGTGTCAGAGACAGCCGGCGCGGAGCGCGCCCGAGACGGATTGGTCGGGCGTCGTCAGTAGGCCGGACAGATCGCGCTGCGCACGCGGCCGTAGTCGACGTGGCGACGGGCCACGAAGCGGCGGACGACAGCGGCGGTCATGCGCTCATGCTGCCACACCCCATGGGAGCCGGCCAATGTACACGTGCCGCATCCCACATCACGGGCCGGCCCACCACTGTCGCGGGCCGCCCCCGGCGACGGTACGTCCGTGGCAGGCTCGGACCGTGGGTGGATTGTCCGGGAAGGCGATCGGGGTGGTTCGGGGCGGGCCGGTCTGGCTTCTCCCGGCGCTGCTGACCCTGGCGGTGACGCTGACCGGGATCGACTCGGCGCAGCTCTGGCGCGACGAGTTGGCCACCTGGAGCGCGGCCACCCGCTCACCGGGCGAACTGGCTCGACTGGCCGGCACCATCGACGCCGCCACCGGCCCGTACTACCTGCTCATGCACGTCTGGACCGCACTCGCCGGGGACTCCACGACCGCCCTGCGGGTACCGGCGGCGTTGGCGATGACCGTCGCCGCGGGGCTGCTCGCCCTGCTCGGGGCGCATCTCGTCGACCGGCGCGGCGGCCTCTTCGCGGGGCTGCTGTTCGCGGTGCTGCCCAGCACCTCCCGGTACGGCCAGGAGGCTCGCCCGTACGCCCTGGCCACCGCGCTCGCGGTGCTCGCCACGCTGCTGCTGGTGACCGCGCTGCGCCGACCGGCATGGGGCCGCTGGACCGGATACGCCGCGGCTGTGGCCGCGCTCGGGCTCACACACCTGATCGCGCTCACACTGCTGGCCGCGCACGCGGTGGTCGTGCTGATCTGCTGGTGGCGAGGGCCCACCGCGGCCGGCATCGCCGCTCCGGCCGGTCCCGCCGTCCGGGACCGGCGGGTGTGGGGCTGGGCGGTCGCGCTGACGCCGGCCGTGCTGGTGGTGACCCCGCTGCTGCTGCGTGCCCGCGCGCAGCGGTCCGAGCAGCTGAACTGGGTCGACCCGGCCCGGCTGGACGATCTGAGCGCGCTGCCGGGCGGTGTGGCCCAGAGCAGTGTGGTGGGCGGTCTGCTGCTCGGGATCGCCGCGCTCGGCGCGGCCCGGCTCCGACGCCGCGCCCTGCTGCCGCTGAGTGCGGTGCTGCTGCCGGTCCTGCTGCTCTTCGCGGCCGGTGCGGTCGTACCCCTGTGGGTGCCCCGCTACCTGGTGTTCGTCGTGCCGTTCGCCTGCCTGCTGGCCGGCGCGGCGCTGGCCTCGATCGCCGCGCCGGCGGCGCTGACCGTGGTGGTCCTCGCCGGACTCCTCGGCCTGCCCGACCAGGCCGCGCTACGCCGGACGCACGAGTGGCCGCGCAGCGCGCCGGTGGACTACGCGGGCGCGGCGCGGGTGATCGCCGACGGCCAGCGCCCGGGGGACGGGGTGGTCTACTCCCCGCGGCACAGCTGGCTCTTCCTCGACCTCGGCATCGAGTACCACCTCGGTGATCCACCACGGGACGTACTGGTCACCGAGGACGAGGTGGCGCGGGGCGACCTGTGGGCCGCCGAGTGCCCGCAGCCGGCACGGTGCCTGGCGGGTACGACACGGGTGTGGCTCGTCGTCTCCGGCCGCCACGCCGAGCCGCTGGCCGCGGTGCCCGGCGCCAAGGGCGACGCGTTGCGCGCGGGCTTCGCCGTCGCCCAGGTCTGGCAACGACCCGGCCTCACCGTCGCCCTGCTGACCAGCCGCTCCGGCCGTTGAGCCGGGGCCGCGGCGGACCACGTCCACGTCGGTGAGCGGTATACCTGTGGGTCATATTTATATGACCCACAGGTATATGGCTCACCACCATGGGTCGGTCCAGGGAGCGCCGACGCGGTGACCGGCCGCAGCCGGATGTCCGGACGGCTCAGCCCTGCGCGCGGCCGTCGTGCGTGCTGCGGGCCAGCGGGACGACGAGCAGCGCCTCGGTGCCACCGTTGGCGCCCGCCCGCAGTTCGATGGTGCCGCGCAACTCGCCCGTGACCAGGGCCCGGACGATCTGGAGGCCGAGCCGGCTGCCGCGTTCGGCGTCGAACTCGGGCGGTAGCCCGCGCCCGTTGTCGGTCACCGACACGTGCAGCATCTTGCGGAACCGGTGCGCCGAGACCACCACCTCGGGCCGCAGCGACGGATCGATGTCACCAGCGGCAGCCGGCACCATGCCCGAGGCGGTGGGCGCGGCTGGCTCCTCCGCCTCGTCCGCCGGTGGGAAGCCGTGCTCGACGGCGTTGAGCAGCAGTTCGTTGAGGACCATCACCAGCGACGTGGCGATCTCGGCCGGCAGTACGCCGAAGCTGCCCTGACGGCGCATGCCGACGCTCACCTCGGTCGCCGCGACCTCGGTGGCCGCGCTGGCCACCCGGTCGACGATGCCGTCGAACTCGACCGCCTCGTCGCTGGACATCGACAACGTCTCGTGCACGAGGGCGATCGAGGCGACCCGGCGGACGGACTCCTCCAGGGCGACCCGGGCCTCCGGCATGGCCACCCGGCGGGCCTGCAACCGCAGCAGCGCGGCCACGGTCTGGAGGTTGTTCTTCACCCGGTGGTGGATCTCCCGGATCGTGGCGTCCTTGGTGATCAGAGCCCGATCACGGCGCCGGACCTCGGTGATGTCGCGCACCAGCACCAGCGCGCCGATCGGCACACCGGCGGGCATCAGCGGCAGCGCCCGGGTGAGCATGGTCGCGCCGCGCGCGTCGATCTCCCGGCGGGGCGGTGCCTCGCCGCGCAGCGCGGCCAGGATGCCGTTCGCCGCCTCGGTGCCGTCCAGCGGATCGCCGGCCAGCCGGCGGTGCAGCGCGGCCAGGTCCTCCCCCACCAGGTGCGAGGCGTAGCCCAACCGCCGGTACGCGGACTGCGCGTTCGGGCTCGCGTAGGTGACCTTCCCGCCGGCGTCCAACCGCACCAGGCCGTCGCCGACGCGGGGTGCGGAGGTGGTCTCACCCGGGTGCCGGGTCGGCGGGAAGGTGCCGTCGGCGATCATCTGGGCCAGGTCGTCGGCCGTGGTCAGGTAGTTGAGTTCGAGCTGGCTTGGCGTACGCGCGGTGGAGAGGTTGGTGTCCCGGCCGACCACGGCGATCACCTCGCCGGCCTCGCCGTCGGCGGTGCGCAGCCGCACCGGGATCGCCTCGTGCCGGGCCGGTACGTCGCCGTACCAGACCGGGTCGCCCTCGCGCCAGATCCGCCCCTGGGAGTAGGCGACCCCCAGATGGGCCACCTCCGAGCCGCCGATGATCCGGCCCACCTGGTCGTCCTGGTACGCGGTGGGCGCGGTCGTCGGGCGGACCTGGGCGACGCAGAGGAACGTCCCTTCGGCGTCCACCGGCACCCAGAGCAGCAGGTCGGCGAAGGACAGATCGGAGAGCAACTGCCAGTCACCGGCGATCCGGTGCAGATGGTCGATGTCGGCCGGACGGAGGTGGGTGTGCTCCTCGGCGAGGTCGCGCAGCGTGGACACGGTGACAAGGGTGCCACGCCGCGCCACGTCTCACATCGTCGCGGTGACCTTCTTCAGGCCGCGCGGCGCGTCCGGGTCCTCACCACGGGTCAGTGCCAACGCCAGCGCCAGGCGCTGCAACGGCAGGATGTCCAGCAGCGGGGCGTACCGCTCGTCGACCTCGGGGACGGCGAGCCGCGCGGTGCCCGGCACGTCGGCGGAGCCGACCACCACCACGTCGGCGCGGCGTTCGCCGAGGCGGGGCAGCACCTCGCCCATCGACCGGCCGCCGGGGCCGGAGCCGACCACGGCGAGCACCGGGACCTCCGGGTCGGTCATCGCGAGCGGGCCGTGCAGCAGGTCGGCGCCGGAGAAGGCGAGCGCCGGCAGGTACGAGGTCTCCATCAGCTTCAGCGCGGCCTCGCGGGCTGTCGGGTAGGCGTACCCACGGCCGGTGGTGACCAGTTGGCGGGCGAAGCGGTAGCGCGGCGCAAACTGGGCCGGGGTGTCGTCGGCCAGGGTCCGGGCGGCCAGGTCGGGCAGCGCGGCGAGCGCCTCCCGCTCGGCTGCCGGGAGTACGCCGTCGCCGGCCCGGATTCCCTCCACCAGCATCAGCAGGGCGAGCAGTTCGGCGGTGTACGTCTTGGTCGCCGCCACCGCGCGCTCGTGCCCGGCGGCGATGTCGATGCTCAACTCGGCCGTCTCGGCCAGCGGGGAGCCGGGGGCGTTGGTCACCGCGAGGGTGAGCGCGCCGGAGGCCCGCGCGGCGCGCAGCACCTCGGCCAGGTCGGGTGAGCCACCACTCTGGCTGACCCCGACGACGAGCGCGTCGGACAGGTCGGGGCGTGCGCCGAACAGGGTGACCACGCTCGGCGACGCGAGCCCGGCGGGCAGGCCGAGCCGGATCTCGGTCAGGTACGCCCCGTAGAGGGCAGCGTGGTCGGAGGTGCCTCGGGCGGTGAAGACGACGTGCCGAGGTCGACGCTCGGCCACGGCCGCGGCCACCTGGGCGATCGCCGCCGCGTTGGCGCTGTCCAGCAGGCGCGCGTAACCGGCCGGCTGCTCGTCGATGTCGGCGGCCATTCCGGCCCCAGCGGTTGTCACGGACACTCCCCTCGTGCGCGGTTGCCGCGCGTTTCCTGCTCAGTCTTGCACTCTTTTGCGGGAGGGAGCAATTATTCGAGCAGCAGTGCGCAGTTGATCACTTGATCATCTCAACATCAACTACGCTGGCCCGGCCGAACAGCGACGACGAGAGGACACCGTGCCCGAGGGAAGGGACAACCCCGCGCTCTCCGCGACGGAGGAGCTGGCCCTGGCCCGTCTGGCACTGGGCGAGGGTGACCTCCACCACGCCGCCCGTCATGTCGCCGGCGCGCTCGCACGGGCGCCCACCCTGCCCGAGGTGCACGAGACGCTGGCCCGCCTCGCCGCGGCCGACAGCGGCGGACTGGACCTCTTTCCGATCAACCACCACACCTTCGTGGGTGCGGTCGTCGCCCGTGCCCACCTGCTGGCCGCCGCCGGCCGCCCCGCCGAGGGTCTGGAACTGCTCGCCGCGGCGACCAGCCACGCGCCCGGCACCGAGTGGGCCGGCGTGCCGTGGGTGACCGCCCCCGAACTGGCCGAACGACTGGAGCCGGACCGCCTCACCCGCGTTCTCATGCAGGTCTGCGCGGCGTTGGGCGACCCGGTGCCGCGCGCCGGCCGGGCCGCCCTGACGCCGTACCTCACGCTCGCCCGCAACGCCGTCACCGTCCATCCCGACAACGGGATGCTGCTGGGCGCGGCGTCCGCGCTGGCCCGGCGTCTCGGCGAGGTCGCGCTGGCGATCCGCTGGGCCAGCCGAGGGGTACGCTGCCAGCCCTCCAAGATGGGCGAGGTCTGGCTCGGGTACGCGTACCGCAGCGCGGGCCGGACCCGTGACGCCCTCGCGGCCCTGTACCGGGCCGTCGACCGGGACCCCGACGACCTGGCCATCTACGCCGACATCGCGGGCACCCTCGCCGACACGGGCCGGCTCGACGACGCGCTGGAGTGGACCGAGCGGGCGCTGGCCCGCGACCCGACGTTCGACTGCGCGGTGCACACGGCTCACCGCCTGCGGCACCTGCGCGACGGCGACGTGTCCCACCTCGTCGCGCTCGCCGACTTCATCCGTGACCACCCGGACGACAGTCACGAGCACGGCGATCTGGCCCAGTGCTGCCGTGGACGACCCTGGCTCGGGCAACTGACGCCGGCCGGCGGTCCCCTGGTGGACGCGCTCCGACAGGCGGTCGTCGATGACGACAACGGCGTCGGCCGGGTCGTACGCCTCGCGGTTGCGGCCCCACCGAGCGCCGTACGGACGGCGACGTCCGTGGCGCCCGGGCTGCGGATCGAGGTCGAGGGCTCGGTCGGGCCGGACCCGCACGAGCCTCGGCGCGCGTCCGCGCGGCAGCTCTGGAGCTTCGCGGGTCACGTGCCGACGCCGACCCTTCCCGCGCCCTCGGCGGCAGCGGTCGAGCGGATCGGCCAGGTGGCCCAGCCGGCGTGGCCGCACCCGCCGGCCGCCTACGACGCGGCCGTGGGCCTGGCCGGGCTCGACGCGGACGACCTGCTCGGGCTGCTGGTGCACCCGCCCGCCCCGCCGGCCAACGCGCTGGGGCGACTGCTGGCCGCCCAGGACCCGTCGATCTGGGTACGCGGGGTGCAGGTGTGGGCCTGCCTGGGACTGTTGCACCAGCGCACCGACGAGCCCTGGGACGGCTCGATGAGACGGCAGGTGCTGCTGGACCTGGTCTGGGGTGTGGAGGACTGGATCACCGAAGCGGCGCTGTTCGCCCTGGTCACCGCCGCCTGGGTGGACCCCGCGGTGCGGCCGGACGTGGCCCGGGTGGTGTCGGAGCGGTTGGCCGACGCGGCGGAGGTGGCCCAGACGCGGCCGGTGCCGATCGCGATCTCGCTGGCCCACCTTGCGCTGGCCGCCCCTGCCGTCGACCCGACCACCGTGGCCCTGGCCAACCGGATGCTCGGCGAGCACGCCCCCCGACTTCCCCGCCCCCGCAATCCGTTACGCCGCCTCTGGCAGCGCCTGACCCACCGACGCTGAATCCCCGCCGGCGCACAGAAGCGCCGCGCCGAGGATCGACGCGGCGCTTCTGCGGGGAGGCTCAGGCCACGGGGGCCTTGCCGAGGGCGACCTCGGCCTCTTCCTCCGGAGTCGCCTGCGGCGGCGCCTCGTTGGCGGTGCGCAGCGGGATCTCCTTGATGAACCAGGCGAGCACCGGGATCACGACGGTGAACAGCACGGCCCAGAGGAACACGTGCGAGATCGCGTCGGCCAGGCCGGTGAGGACCAGCTCACGCGCCTGGGCGGGCAGCTGCTTGAGCTTCTCCAGGTCCATCGCCCCCTCGCCGCCGCTGAACGCCTCACCGGCAGCGGAGTCGGCCAGCCGGTTGGCGAAGATCGCGCCGAACAGCGAGATGCCGAACGAGCCGCCGATCGACCGGAAGAACGTGGCCGCGCCGCTCGCCGCGCCCAGGTCCTTCTGCTCCACGCTGTTCTGGGCGATGAGCATCGAGGTCTGCATGAGGAAGCCCATGCCGACGCCGAGCACGACCATGTAGAGCGAGGACGTCAGCTTGCTGGTGTTGGTGTCGAGCATCGACAGCAACACCATGCCGCTGGCCATCACCACACCACCGAGGATCGGGTACGCGCGGTACTTGCCGTTCTTGGTGATCGCCCGGCCGATGACCAGCGAGACGACGAGCATGCCGAACATCAGCGGCAGCAGCAGCAGGCCGCTGTTGGTGGCCGAAGCCCCCTGCACGGTCTGCTGGTACAGCGGCAGGAAGTTCATGGCGCCGAACATCGCGAAGCCGAGCAGGAAGCCGATCACCGAGATCAGCGCGAAGTTGCGGTTGGCGAAGAGCGTCAGCGGCAGGATCGGCTCCGGAACCCGGCGCTCCACCAGGCCGAACGCCACCAGCGCCACCAGTGCCAGCACGGCCAGCCCGAGGATCTGCGGCGACGTCCAGTCGTACTCGTTGCCGCCCCACGTGGTGATCAGGACGATCGCGGTGATGCCCACCGAGAGCAGTCCGGCGCCGAGCCAGTCGATGCGGTGCTCGGTCCGGTACTTCGGCAGGTGCATGGTGGTGATGAGCACGAGGAGCGCGATGCCACCCAGCGGCAGGTTGACGTAGAACGCCCACCGCCAGGAGAGGTTGTCGGTGATGAAGCCGCCGACCAGCGGGCCGGCCACCATGGCGATGGCCATGATGCCGGCGATCATGCCCTGGTAGCGCCCGCGCTCGCGCGGCGGGACCAGGTCACCGATGATCGCCATCACGCCGACCATCAGGCCGCCCGCGCCCAGGCCCTGCACAGCCCGGAAGGCGATGAGCTGCACCATGCCGTCCTCGGGTCCGCCGAACATCCCGGAACCGGCCATGCCGCAGAGGGCCGAGCCGACCAGGAAGATGCCGACCGAGGTCAGGAAGACCGACTTGCGGCCGTAGAGGTCACCGAGCTTGCCCCAGATCGGGGTGGAGACCGTGGTGCCCAGGACGTACGCGGTGACCACCCAGGTGAAGTGGTTGAGGCCGCCGAACTCGCCGACGATCCGCGGCAGCGCGGTGCTGACGATCATGTTGTCGAGCATCGCGAGCATCATCGCGATCATCAGCCCGAACAGCACGACCCGTACATTGGGTCGCACGTCGGCCTGGGTTGCCTGAGTCATGGGTAAGCTCCCCCCGAGGATTGTCCTACTTACTTGCCGCCCGGCTAGTCACCTTACTAGCCGCACGGTAAGTTGGGTACCAACTGGCGGTCAACCCGAATTGGAGAGCGTGGGTGAGGGAGAGCACAGGCGGCACCCGGGAGCGGATCAAGGCCGTCGCGTTGGAGCTCTTCACCGAGCAGGGGTACGAGAAGACCTCCCTGCGGGAGATCGCCGAGCGCCTGAACGTCACCAAGGCCGCGCTGTACTACCACTTCAAGAGCAAGGACGACATCGTCGCCAGCTTCGTGGAGGACCGGCTGGAGCAGATGGACGCGCTGACCGCCTGGGCCGAGTCACAGCCCGCGACCCTGGCCGCCCGGCGCGCCCTCATCTCCCGCTACGCCGACACGATGTTCGGCGGCGACATGCCGTCGGTGATGCGCTTCTTCGAGCAGAACCAGACCGTGCTCAAGAGCCTCTCCTCCGGTCAGCAGATGCGCGGCCGGATGATGCGGCTCGCCAGCGCCCTCTGCCGGGGCGACGACTCCCCCGCCGCCCAACTACGCGCGACCCTGTGCCTGTTCGCCGTGCACACCAGCTGGTTCGCCGTGCGGGCGCCGGGCATCACCGACGAGGATCGTCGCCGGCTCGCGCTGGAGGTCGCCGACGAACTGCTGGCCGCGATCGACGGTGCGGAGCCCGACGGGGCCGCGACGCCGAGCGACCCGGCCAACGCACACGGCTGACGAGCCGGCTCTCAGCTGCGGGGTAGCGCCAGCCGCAGGCCGAGCAGGGCCACACCCGCAGCGGGCGACCAGTCCTTCCCCGGAGTGCGGACGAACCCGAGACGCTCGTAGAGCCGGTGGGCCGGCACGGCCATCCCCGCGCGGACGCAGATCACGACCGCCACACAGCCCAGCTCGGTCGCCCGGTCGACGCACGCCCGGACCAGGGCCGCGCCGACACCCCGCCCCTGGGCGGCCGGGTCGACGGCCAGCATGCGGAACTCCGCCTCGCCCGGCCCGGACAGTTCGGCGAACGGGGTGCCCGGCAGCACGAAGGTCACCGAGCCGAGCACCGCACCGGTCGCCTCGTCCACGGCGACCAGCACCGCACCCGCCGCGGCCCGGGTCGACACGTCGGCCAGCACCGCCCCGTACCCGTGCTCACCCTTGAGCTGACCATCCGCCTCGTAGGCGGCCACGGTCAGTCGGGCGACCGCCGGGAAATCCGCCGGGTCGGCGAGCCGGACCAGCAGCCCGGTCAACCAATCACCGCGATCAGGTCGCCGTCCTGCACCACGTCGCCCTCGTGGACGGCGAGCTGCTGGACCACACCGTCGGCCTCCGCGACGACCGGGATCTCCATCTTCATCGACTCGAGGATCACCAGGGTGTCGCCCTCGGACACGGTGTCGCCCGCCGACGCGACGACCTTCCAGACGTTCGCCACCATCTCGGCGCGGATCTCCTCGGCCATGTCCACGGCCCTCCCTCTTCGCGATGTACCTGCCGACGTATCCAATCACGCGAGGCTGGGGCATGGGTGCGCAGCGGCGCGGGTCGCCCCCGGGGGAAGGGACGAGGTGGCGGCCGCACTACCATCAGCGGGTCGGACCCGACGCCGGGCGGCCGGTGGGTGCAACCGGCGAGGCCGCGCGCAGCGCGGATCCGACCCATCACGAGGAGGTCAGCATGGCGAAGAAGTCCCGCAAGAAGAAGGCCCGTAAGAAGAGCGCCGCGAACCACGGCAAGCGTCCCAACTCCTGAACGCGCCGACGGGCCGACGCGCCCGTCACCGGTCAGTCCCACCCGGCGCAGGCCGGGTACGCCGGCGGCCCGGGTCGAGATCGACCCGGGCCACCGGTGTTTCGTCGTACGCCGACGCTCAGTCGGCCAGCTCACGGGAATCGCTGGTCTCGAAGACCACCAGCTCGGTGAGCTTGACCCGCAGCCGCTCACGCAGCTGATCCGGCGCGGTCTCGTTGCCACAGCAACGGGCGACAAGTGCCCGGACCTCCTGCTCGAGCCCGTACTCGCGCAGGCACGGCCCGCACTCGTCGAGGTGGTGCCGGATCAACGTGCGCCGCTCGTCGGCGCACTCGAGATCCAGGTAGAGGTAGACCTCCGCGAGCACCTCGCGGCAGTCCGTCTCGTGCGGCTCTCCACAGCTCACGTCACACCTCCCGGCCGGCAGCGGCGGCGGTCGAGCCCTTCGCGGACCGGGCCGGGCTGAAGCCCCGCTCCGAGGCGTACTGCTCGAGGAGCTTGCGCAGATTACGACGGCCGCGGTGCAGACGCGACATCACGGTGCCGATCGGCGTGCCCATGATGTCGGCGACCTCCTTGTAGGAGAAGCCCTCGACGTCGGTCAGGTAGACGGCCAGGCGGAACTCCTCCGGCAACTGCTGGAGGGCCTCCTTCACGTCGCTGTCCGGCAGCCGGTCCAGAGCCTCGGTCTCGGCCGAGCGCAGACCGCTGGAGGTGTGCGACTCGGCCTCGGCGAGCTGCCAGTCGGTGATCTCCTCGGTCGGCGCCTGGATCGGCTGGCGCTGCCGCTTGCGGTAGGAGTTGATGTAGGTGTTGGTCAGGATCCGGTAGAGCCAGGCCTTCAGGTTCGTGCCCTGCTCGAACTGGTGGAAGGCCGCGTACGCCTTCAGGTACGTCTCCTGGACCAGGTCTTCGGCATCCGCCGGGTTACGCGTCATGCGCAACCCAGCAGCGTAGAGCTGATCGACGAATGGCATCGCGTCCCGCTCGAACCGGGCCCTGCGCTCGTCCGTCTTCTCGGTGGTCAACCGCACATCCCCTCGCGTCGGATGCTTTCCCGCCGAGGATACGCGCACGGACCCGCCCGCAGATTCACTTCCGGCCGGTGTGCTCGTGCTCACCGTACCCACCCCGCCCGGTCCCGCTGTCACGGGCCAGTCCGGACCATCCAACAGCCGTCGTAGCTGCCGGGCGTCCCGCTCGTCCCGTTCCAGGCTTCGTGTCTCGGTCGGCACCGGTCACCCCCCTCGCAGAAAAGTCGTCCGGGGTTGGTAACGCGAGATGACCACTGGGGCATTCCGTCCGGCTCTCCCGTTCCTGGTCCCGGCCCCGGTGGCACCGGCGCTGGGACCAGGAAGGGCCTGGGAGGACTGGCACCGCCTGTCCGAATCGGTCCGACGGCGCCACCGGTTGCAACGACCCGCGCCCGGCACCGGAAACGGTCCGCCGGTCAGTCGGCCGTCCAACCGTGGGAGCGCAGCCACTCCCGTACGACGATGGCCGTGCCGGCCGGATCCCGCCGCAGGTCGTGGGTCTCCCCCGGACGGCTCACCACCCGCACGTCCGGCCCGGACGCCGGCATTCCGAACGGGTCCCGGTCGCCGTTGACGACAAGGGTGGGCAGGCCGGTGGCGAGTTCGGCGGCCCGGGAACGCTCCGGCCGGCCGGGTGGGTGCAACGGAAAGGCCAGCGCGACGACGCCGGCCGCGCCGACCGCGCCCGCCGTCCGGCAGGCCACCCGCGCGCCACTGGAACGACCGCCGACCAGGATCGTGGGTACGTCGGCGTACCGCTCGCGCAGCACGGCCAGCACCGCCGTCCACACCTCGTCGAGGTGCCCGGCCGGTGCCGGCGCACGCCGGCCGGCGACCCGGTAGGGCTGTGTCACCCGGACCACCACGAGGCCGGCCGTGACCGCCGCGTCCCGTACCGCGAGCAGGTCGGGGGCGTCCACGGTGCCGCCCGCCCCGTGCCCGAGCACCAGCAGGGCTGCCGGCGCACGAGCTGGCGCGACGATGGCCGCGCGGTCCGGCGGCCCGACCGGCAGGTCGGTGTCGATCCGCGCCGGACCGCGCGGGGTGTCGATGTCGTCGCTGGGCAGCACCGGCCCATTCTGCGCCGGCCCGGCCGGTCACCGGGATCGGTTCGCCGCGTTGGTCAGCTCAGCGGCACCAGTGTGAGCAGGCGGTCGCGCACCGGTGGGCCGGCGTCGTCGACCGCGTCCGGATCAGGCTCGACCTCACCGCGCCACGCGACGAGCATCGCCCGCCGCTCGCGAGGCGTGGTCGCGCCCCACACGCCGTGGCAGTCGCCCACCTCCAGCGCCCACGCCAGACAGGAACCCTGTACGTCGCAACTGCGGCACAGAGCGACGGCGGCGTCCGCCGGTTCGTTCGGCGCCGGAAAGAACGTCTCCGGATCGACGCTCTGGCACGTGCCTCTGGTGCGCCACGCGTCGTCCTGTCGGCGTTCTCGTAAGGCCCGTAGCAGCCGCGGATCTCTGCGTGCCGCAGCCACCTCGTGCGGGCGGGGCATACGCGCCCGTGTCATTTCCACCCACCTCCCCCGTGGGACCGGCAGGATCGGTGAAGTCGTCCGCCCCGTGCGAATCGACAGCCACTACCGGCGCTGTGTTGTATCGCACTTTCGGACACGAGGACAAGGGGCTTTCGAGAACATGGCTGAACGGCCAGGCGACGAATCGATCAGAACCTGGCAAATCGGTTCCCGACGATGCCTCTCATTCTCAGAACAGGGTCAGCTCCGGCGGGGACGACATCGACGGGACGGACACCCGGGCCGTCAACTCCGGGCCGTCGTTGCGGACGTCGCCCACGGCCGGCCCGACCGGGCGGATCTCCAACCCGGCGAGGAGGTCGGGCGACGCGGACGTGAGCAGGCGCTCGGGCTCGTCACACGGCGTCAGCCACGACGACCACCGCTCGGGCTCCAGCAGCACCGGCATCCGGTCGTGCACCTCGGCCAGCTCGCCGACAGCCGCGGTGGTCAGCACGCTGAAGGTGAGCCGACTGTCGGCGCCGGACTCCCAGACCGACCAGATGCCGGCCAGGGCGAGCGCCGAGCCGTCGGCCGGGGTCATGAAGTACGCCTGCCGACCGCCGTCGGGTTGACGGACCCACTCGTACCAGCCGTCGGCCGGAACCAGGCAGCGACGCCGGGCGAACGCGCCGGCGTACGCCCGGCTGGTGGCCACCGTCTCGGCCCGCGCGTTGATCATGCGCGCCGCGCCGGCGGCGGACCGGGACCAGTGCGGCAGGAAACCCCAGCGGGCGACGCAGAGACTGCGGTGCCCCTCGGGGGTGAGCCGGACCAGCGGAACGGGATCGGTGGGCGCGACGTTGTGATCCGGCCGGATCACCCCGTCGGTGTCGTCGGACGACTCGAACAGGGCGCTCAGCTCACCGGCGTCACGGGTCGTCGCGTACCTGCCGCACATGCGTCCACGCTATCCCTCAGGGGCCCCGCCTGCTGTCCCGCCAACCGGGAGTACGACCGCCGGTCGATGCCTCCCACCGGCCGGCACGGCAGAATGTAACCGTGGGGAATCTGACCGCGACCCGGCCGCCGCAGCCGTGGACCGCACCGACCGCATCCGACCCGGTGGCGGCGACGCTGCGCCTACCCGGTTCCAAGTCGATGACCGCGCGCGCCCTGGTGCTCAGCGCCCTGGCCGCCGGGCCGTCGACCCTGGCCGAGCCACTGCGCGCCCGCGACACCGAGCTGATGTCCGCAGGTCTGCGTGCGATGGGCGCGCACGTCTCGATCAGTGACGATGAGCGCTGGCTGGTCCGGCCGCACCCGCTGGTCGGCCCCGCCCACGTGGACGTGGGGCTGGCCGGCACCGTGATGCGGTTCCTGCCGCCGGTGGCGGGCTTGACCGACGGGCAGGTCACCTTCGACGGCGACCCGTACGTCCGCACCCGCCCGCTCGGCCCGCTGGTCGACGCGCTGCGCTCACTGGGCGTCCGGATCGACGTCACCGGCTCGGGCAGCCTGCCGTTGACCGTGCTCGGCGCCGGTCGGGTCACCGGCGGAGCGGTGGTGATCGACGCCTCCGCGTCCAGCCAGCTGGTCTCCGGTCTGCTGCTGGCCGCTCCCCGCTTCGACAGGGGCCTCGTGGTGCGCCACGTCGGCCCGCCGGTGCCGTCCGCGCCACACCTACGGATGACCGTGCAGATGCTGCGCGCTGCCGGTGCCGCCGTCGACGACAGCACCCCCGACGTGTGGACCGTCGAGCCCGGCCCGCTGACCGGGCGCGGCTGGGAGATCGAGCCCGACCTCTCCGGCGCCGTGCCGTTCTTCGCCGCCGCCCTGGTCACCGGCGGCGAGGTGACCCTGCAGGGTTGGCCGCACCGCAGCGCGCAGCCGGTCGACCGGCTCCGCACGCTGCTGCAGCAGATGGGCGGCGAGGTCACCCTCTCCACCGGCGGGCTCACCGTCCGGGGCACCGGCGTGGTGCGCGGCGTGACCGCCGACCTGTCCGACGTCGGCGAGCTGACCCTGGTGTTGACCGCGCTGGCCATGCTTGCCGACTCGCCGTCGGTCTTCACCGGCGTCGGGCACATCCGCGGCCACGAGACCGACCGGCTCGCCGCGCTGGCGCGGGAGTTCGGCGGGCTCGGTGCCGACATCACCGAGACACCGGACGGGTTGGAGATCCGGCCCCGCCCACTGCGCGGCGGAGTCTTCCGCACCTACCAGGACCACCGGATGGCGCACGCCGCAGCGGTGGCCGGGCTCGCCGTTCCGGGCATCGAGGTGGACGACGTGGGGTGTACCTCCAAGACGATGCCCGAGTTCCCGGCACTATGGTCAGCGATGGTGACCGGAAAGTGAGCGTCCGTTCCCGGACGCTCACTGAGCGCTGACGCGAGAAGGGGACGGGTCCTGGCGACCAAACGGCGGGAGTACGACGAGGACGACGTACGGGTCCGGCCCGGCAAGTCGTCGCGTCCGCGTACGCGCACCCGACCCCAGCACAGTGACGCGGTCGACGGCTTCGTCATCGCCGTCGACCGGGGCCGCTACCAGTGTGTGCTGGCCGGCGCCGAACGCGGCGTGGCCGGGGCCGAGCTGCCGACGGTGACCGCGATGCGGGCCCGGGAACTGGGCCGCAAGTCGGTGGTCGTGGGTGACCGGGTCAGCCTCGTCGGGGACACCTCCGGCGCGCAGGGCGCTCTCGCCCGCATCGTCCGGATCGCCGAGCGCCGCTCGGTGCTGCGTCGCACGGCGGACGACGACGAGACCACCGCCGAGGGCCGGTTGGAGCGGGTCGTCGTGGCGAACGCCGACCAGTTGGTGATCGTCAGCGCGCTGGCCGACCCGCCGCCGCGTACCGGGTTCATCGACCGCTGCCTGGTGGCCGCGTACGACGCCGACGTCGAGCCGCTGCTCTGCCTCACCAAGGCCGACCTGGCCGGGCCGCAGGAGGTGCTGGGCTACTACACGGAGCTGGAGCTGCCGTACGTGCTCAACCGGCCCGACTCCGACCTGGGCGCGCTCCGGGCACTGCTGAGCGGCAAGGTCTCGGTACTGGTCGGGCACTCCGGGGTGGGCAAGTCGACGCTGGTGAACCGCCTCGTCCCGGAGGCCGCGCGCGCCGTCGGCGTGGTCAGCGCGATCGGCCGTGGCCGGCACACCTCGACCAGCGCCGTGGCGCTGCGGCTGCCACCGGTGCCGGGTGTCGACACCGACCCGGGCTGGATCATCGACACCCCGGGCATCCGCAGCTTCGGGCTGGCGCACGTCTCCGCCGACAGCCTGCTGCACGGCTTTCCCGACCTGGTCGAGGGCACCGTCGACTGCCCGCCCAACTGCCAGCACACGGCCGACGAGACCGACTGCGCCCTGGACGCCTGGGTGGCCGCCGGCAAGGCCGACCCGCGCCGGCTGGCGTCGTACCGCCGGTTGCTCGCCTCGCGGGCCGGCGACGGCGACGCGCGCGGCGACAGCGACCAGCGCGGCCCCGGCGAGGACGACCGGCGCGGGCCCGACGAGTGAGCCGGCGGGCGTCGGCTAGGTTGCCGGCATGACCGGGTACGCCAACGACCTCGCCCTCGCCCACCTGCTCGCCGACCGCGCCGACGCCATCGCCACGGCCCGGTTCCGGGCGCTCGACCTGCGGGTGGACACGAAGCCGGACCTGACACCGGTCTCCGACGCGGACACCGCCGTCGAGCGGGAGATCCGCGCGCTGCTGGCCGAGCACCGGCCCGGCGACGGACTGCTCGGTGAGGAGTACGGCGCGGACCCGGCCACCGACCTGCGTGGTCGCCGGTGGATCGTCGACCCGATCGACGGGACCAAGAACTTCGTCCGTGGGGTGCCGGTGTGGGCCAGCCTCATCGCGCTGTACGACGGCGACCGTCCGGCGGTCGGCGTGGTGTCCGCGCCGGCGCTGGGGCGGCGTTGGTGGGCGAGCGCGGGCGCGGGCGCGTACGCCGGTCCCGGTCCCGACGCTGGCGAGCGGATCGGCGTGTCCGCGGTACGCGACGTCGGCGACGCGAGCGTCTGCTACTCGTCGTTGACCGGGTGGGAGGACGCCGGCCGGCTCGACGCGATGCTCGACCTGTTGCGGGCCGGCTGGCGCAGCCGGGCGTACGGCGACTTCTACGGCTACGTGCTGCTGGCCGAGGGCGCGCTGGAGGTGATGGTCGAGCCGGAGCTGTCCCTGTGGGACGTGGCGGCGCTGGTGCCGATCGTGACCGAGGCGGGTGGCACGATCACCGATCTGAGCGGTCGACCCGCGCCGACGGGCGAGCCCGGCACCGAGAGCAGCGTGGTGGCCACCAACGGTGTGCTGCACGCCGACATCCTCGCCCGCCTGGATCGACCAGCCGAGCGCTGACTCACGACAACCTCTATCCTCGCCAGGTGGTCTCCTCCGGCTGGTGCTTCCTCGCGGCGATGATCGTCGCGTACGGCTTCGCCAACCTGCTCCAGTCGGTGGCCGCGGCCCGCACCACCGTGCACCACACCTTCGATCCGGGTCTGCTGCTGAGACTGGCCGGGCACCGGACGTACCTGGTCGGGCTGACCTGTCAGATCGGCGGTTTCGTGCTCGCCTTCCTGGCCCGGCGCGATCTGCCGTTGTTCCTGGTGCAGGCGAGCGTGGCGGCCGGGCTCGGGGTGACCGCCATCATCGGCGTACTGGTGCTGAAGTGGCGGTTGCCGATGGCGGAGGTGGCCCTGCTGGCCCTGCTCTTCGCCGGGATCACCGCGTTGGTGCTGGCCGCCCGGCCGGCGCCGTCGAAGCAGCTCGGCACCGCCGGCTCGGTGGCCCTGCTGGTGGCGCTCGGTGTCATCGCGGTGCTCGGCGTCTTCGCCGTCCGGCTGCACGGCGCGCCCGGCTCGGTGGCGCTGGGCTCGCTGGCCGGGTTGGCGTTCTCCTCGGCCGCCGTCGCGGCACGCCCCCTGGCCTCCGCGCCGTCGGCCGAGGCGTTCCTCGCCGACCCGCTGTTCTACCTGCTGGTCGCCCACTCGATCGTCGGCCAACTGCTGCTCGGCCTGGCCATGCAGCGCGGCTCGACGACCGCTGCCGTCGCCGCCATGGACGCGGCCGGGGCGGTGCCCGCCGCGATCGTCGGCCTGCTGCTGCTCAACGACAAGATCTGGCCGGGGCGGGAGTGGCTGGCCGCCGTCGGCTTCCTGGTCACCCTGGCGGCCGTGATCGGTCTGACCCGGTACGCCCAGCCGCAGCAGCACCGCTCGAAGGCGCACCGCCGCGACCGGGCCATGGCCGGCGTGGGCCGGCCCGTCTGAGCGAGAAGCCCACCACGCCGGTGAGCGAGCAGCCCACGCCACACCGTGCGGGCGTGGCGTGGGCCGTGTCGTCTCAGGCCTCGACGGGCTTGCGGCGGCTCACCACCCGCTCGTAGAGGCGTTCCAGTGCACCGGCGGTCCGTTCCCAGGTGTAGCTGCTGCGGACCCGGTCCACTGCGGCGTGCCCGTAGGCGAACCGGCCGGCGTTGTCGGCGAGCAGCCGGCGCAGCGACAGGCCGAGGGTCCGGACGTCGCCGGGTGGCACCAGGCGGCCGGTGACCTCGTCGACGACGGCGTCCGCCAGGCCACCCATCGCGTAGCCGACGACCGGCACCCCGCAGGCCATCGCCTCGAGGGAGACCCGCCCGGCGGAGGAGTAGTGCGGGGTGCAGGCCACCACGTCGGCCGAGCGGTACCAGGTCGCCATCTGGTCGTGCGGCACCGCCCCGACCAGGCGTACCTGCTCGGCTACCCCGGCGCGCTCGGCCAGCTCGCGCAGGCGGCGCGACTCCGCGTGGTGGGACAGTTGGTCGGCCGGTGGACCACCGGCGATCACCAGTTCGGCGTCGCCGACCAGTCGCATCGCCCGGATCAGGTCGTCCTGGCCGTGCCCCGGGGACAGTCCGCCGACGGAGAGGATCCGGGCCCGCTGTTCGCGCGGGGCCGCCTCGCCGTCCGGATGGAACTGCGCGATGTCCACGCCGGCCGGCACCATCGCCACGGAGGTCCGTTGCAGACCCATCCGGGTCAGCTCGTCCACCTCGTCGTTGGACTGGGCGACGGCGATGTCCACCGCCCTGGTCAGCGCCCGTTCCAGCGGGATGCGCTCACCCGGGCCGTCGTACCCGCCGCCGAGGTGACGGAGTTGCTCCACGCCGAGGGAGTGGAAGGTCTGCACGACCGGGATGTCGGTCTCCCGGACGGCGTGCGCGGCGGCCAGGCCACCGATCCAGTAGTGCCCGTGCACCACCTCGGGACGCCAGGCGCCGCCCCACTCGTCGGTCAACCAGCGGCCGAACTCGGTGACGTGCGGTACGAGCCCGGCCGTGGGCAGGGCGGTCGGAGAGCCGACGGGCACCCGGTGCACCCGGTAGCCGTCGACGTCCGCCGTCGCCGGCAGGGCCGGATCGTCCCGGCGCTCGTAGATCCGGACATCATGGCCTCTGCCGGCCAACTCGGCGGCGACCCGTGCAATGTGTTGTCGGGTGCCGACCGGCGGGCCGTCGGCGTGCCGGTACGAACTGCTGTGCGCGCAGACGAGGCCGACGCGCATGGGTCACCTCCCTGCGATCTTTTCCTCGGCGGTCCCGGTCAGAGCGTCCCATTAACCTGCGGGACCCGAGCCGAAACCCGGCAGATCGGTAACAGTCACCGCGAGTGCCACCGACACTTGCGCCACGGCAATCACAGCAGCCCCGATTCGGATCGTCGACGGCCGGTGGGAATGACCAGGCCCGACCCGGGGTACCGCTGGTGAATGCCGCTGACCCGGAGCCTCGACGACTCGACCGTGGTGATCACCGGCGCGTCCAGCGGGATCGGCACGGCAACCGCGTACGCGCTGGCCCGCCGTGGCGCGGCCGTGGTCCTCGCCGCCCGCAGCGAGCAGGCGCTGGGACAGGTCGCGCAGCGCTGCCGACAACTGGGCGGCCGGGCGTTGGCCGTACCGACCGACGTGACCGACCTCGAGTCGGTCCAGCACCTGGCCGAGCGGGCGGTGGTCGAATTCGGCCGCGTCGACGCCTGGGTGAACAACGCCGCGGTGAGCGCGGTGGGTCTGTTCGACGAGATCCCCGTCGCCGAGTTCCGGCGCGTCCTGGAGGTCAACCTGCTGGGCACCGTGCACGGCATCAAGGCCGCGCTGCCGCACCTCGAAGCGGCCGGTGGGGGCGTGCTGGTCAACAACGCGTCGGTGCTGGCCGAGGTGGCGATGCCGTATCAGTCGGCGTACAACGCCGCCAAACACGGCATCCGCGGCCTGGCCGACACCGTCCGGCAGGAGCTGCGGGTCACCGGCCGGGGGCAGATCTCCGTCTGCACCGTGCTGCCGGCCACCATCGACACCCCGTTCTTCCGGCACGCGGCCAACCACACCGGCCGGGAGTTGGTGCCGCCCCCGCCGATCTACCCGCCGGAGGTGGTCGCCGAGACGATCGTGCGGTTGCTGCGCCGACCACGCCGCGAGGCGTACGCGGGTGGGGCCGCCCGGCTGCTCGGCCTGCAGTGGCGCTTGGCCCCGGCGCTGGTCGAGCGGACCCTCGGCTGGTACGCCCCCCGCGCCCAGTTCGGCCCGGGCGTCCGACTGGACAGCACCGGCAACGTGTTCCACGCCGACGGTCAGGCCAGCCACGACGGTGGCTGGCACGGTCGACGACGTCAGTTGGTGCGGATGACGGCAGCGTTCGGTCTCGCCGCCGCCGGCACCGCCGTCGGCACGATGGTGGCGATGAACCGTCGGTCCCGCCCCGACCGCTGATGACCGGCCGTGCTCCGGTTACGGCGGGAGGGCAGCGGGTAGTGATCAGACATGCGCGACAACGAGTACCCGACCCCCGTGTCCGACACCGAGGCGCAGGGCCTGCCCGACACCGCCGATGACGACTCCACCGCCAACGACGACGTGCTCACCGGGCGCGAGGCGGACGGCCCGGACCCGGCCCAGTTGCCCGGCGACCGGACCCCGGTGGCGGTGGACCGCTTCGGGACGACCGCCGAGGAGCAACTGGACGGGGAGTCGTTGGACTACAAGCTCGGTCGGGAGGTGTACGAGCGTCCGGTGGACGACCCGCTCGCCGGCCCGGTCGACCCGAAGATCGCCTTCGAGGCGGAGAACGAGGCCGCCGCGGCGGAGGCCCAGCTCGACGCCGACGTGATGGACCCGGGGCCGACCTCGGATCCCAACTCGCCGGTCTCCCTCTACGACCACGGTCAGCTCGGCACCGTCGCCGACGCGACGGTGGGCCGGCTGGTGGAACCGGACGAGGGGGCACACACCGACCAGGAGACCGATTCCGTGGCGTACGACGCCGGTTCGGCGGGTGGCGGGGCTACCGCGGAGGAGCTGGCCATCCACGAGACCGAGCCGCCGCGCTCGGTCTGAGTCTTGGGCGTGTGTCAAGGCCCTTGACCCGCCGCAGGCCGGCCAAGGGCTTTGACACACGCCCTAGTCGTCCAGGCCACGCTCGATGGCGTAGCGGGTCAACTCGACTCGGTTGTGCAGGTGCAGCTTGCCGAGCGTGTTCTGCACGTGGTTCTGCACCGTACGGTGGGACAGGCCGAGCCGCTCGGCGATCTGCTTGTACGACATCCCCTTGGCCACCAGGCGCAGCACCTCCGTCTCCCGACCGGTGAGTCGGGGCGTCCCCGGCTCACCGTCGTCGGCCATGCCCGCGTCCGGCCCGGCGGCCAACCGGCGGTACTCCCCCAGCACCAGTCCCGCCAGACCGGGCGTGAAGACGGGAGCGCCGGCGGCGGTGCGGCGTACCGCGTCGAGGAACTCACCGGGCGCCGTCGACTTCACCAGGTAGCCGGTGGCGCCCGCCTTGACCGCGTCGAGCACGCTCTGCTCCTCGCCACTGGCACTGAGCATCAGCACCCGCACGTCGGGCAGGACGGAACGCAGCCCGACGACCACCTCGACCCCGGAGATGTCCGGTAGTTGCAGGTCGAGTACGACCACGTCGGGTCGAACGGCGGCGGCGACACGGATCGCCTGCCGCCCCTCGCCGCTGGTAGCCACCACCAGGAAGCCAGCCTCGGCCAGATCCCGGGACACGCCCTCGCGCCACATCGGATGGTCGTCGACCACCATCACCCGCACGGCGGTCACCGCTGCGTCCTCGGCACGGTCAGCTCGATCTCGGTGCCGGCGTCGGGGCTCGACATGATCCGGACCGTCCCGCCCAGGTCGGACACCCGACCGCGGATCGACTGGGTCACGCCGAGCCGCCCCTGCGCGGCGGCCTCGGCCAACCTGCCCTCCGGGATGCCCGGCCCCTCGTCACGGATCGACACGGTCACGGTCTCCCCCTCGTCCTCGATCAGCACCCAGGCCCGCCCTCCGGCGTGGTGGCCCACATTGTCCAGAGCCGCCCCGGTGGCGGCCGCCAACTCGCCAGCCACCTGCCGGGGCAGGGTCACCGGGGTCGCCGGCGCGGACAGCGACACCGCCGCCGACGCGTACCGGCCGAGCAGGCCACGCAGGTCCACCGCGTCCGTCCCGGTCAGCGCGGCCGGGGTGGCGTCGGCGATCAGGGCGCGCAGTGCGGCCTCCTGTTCACCGGCGAGCCGGGCCAACTCGCCGGCCTCACCGGGCAGGTGCGCACCGCGCCGCTGCACCAGCGCCAGCACCTGGAGGACCGAGTCGTGGATGTCGCGTGCCAACCGCTCCCGCTCCCGGGTGGCAGCCTCCAGCTCCACCGCGTGTTGCAGGCGTTCCTCGGCGGTCGCGGCGAGCCGGGCGACGTGCCCGACCACCAGCCCGGCGAGCAGCAGCAGGATCACCCCGGTGAAGGAGGACTGGCCGATCCGCTCCCGGGTGGCCAGGTCCGCGCCGGCCACCAGCAGCGCGGCCACCGTGCCGCGCCGCCGGCCTCCGGAGACGGCCCAGGCCAGCACCGGGCCGGCCATCCAGGCCACCCCGAGAGTGGGTACGCCGTGTCCGAGCGCCTGCCGTCCCACCACCCACGGGCTGGACAGCACGATGGCGATCACCACGCCGAGGTCGACCAGCAGCAGCGGCCAGCGACGCCAGGCCGGCCGGGCGTACGCGACGGCTGTCACTCCGGTCCAGATGATCATCAGCAGTACCAGGGCGCCGACGGCGATCGGATGGTCGTACCTGTCGACGTCGCGCACGGCGAGCGCGCAGACGTACCCGAGGGAGGCCAGCCGGAACACGGTGAGCGCCCGCCAGAGCGGCACCTCGAAACCACCTGGCGGGGACGGCATGGCGGTCAGGATGCCACAGCCGGGTCAGCCACGCGGGGGCCACGACGTGCGGTGCGAGAAACGCTGACGTACGGTTGAAAAGCCGCGAAATACTCCGAGATCCGCACCCGGGACAGGGCCATGACGAATGCAGATCCGCACGCACCGCGTACGGTTGTGCCCATCGAACCCGCCCTCCTGATCGCCGAGGCCTTCAACCAGGCCCAGGTGACCGAGATTCGTCACTCGGTCACCTCCTGCGCGCACGCCTGCGGTCTCGACGGCCAACGACTGGACGACTTCGTGCTCGCCGTCAACGAGCTGATCACCAACGCCGTGCGGCACGGCGGTGGACGCGGGTGGCTGCGGCTCTGGCAGGAGCCCGGTGAGCTGCTCTGCGAGGTGGCGGACCACGGGCACGGCATCACCCCGCAGCGGCTCGGCGACCGGAGCCGCCCCGCCCCGGACACCGCCGGAGGGTGGGGTCTCTGGCTGGCCCGCGAACTGACCGCCGCCATGGAGATCGCCACCAGCTCCGCCGGCACCACGGTCCGCATAACCGCCACCCTCCCCACCCCCTAACCCCACCCCACCCCGTCGCGTCGATCTTGCACTTTCGGTGGCGACAAAGCGGTCTCAAGACGACATTTGGGCAACGCAAAGTGCAAGATCGGCGAGGGCGGGGGGACGTTGAGGTCAGCCGAAGAGGGCGGAGACCGACTCTCCGTTGTGAATCCGGCGCATCGCCTCGGCCAGCGCCGGAGCCACCGAGAGGACCTGGAGCTTCTCCACCCGCTTCTCGGCGGCGATGGGGACGCTGTTGGTGCAGACGATCTCCAACACCCCGTTCTGGTCGCTGAGCCGACGCAAGGCGTCGCCCGAGAACAGGCCGTGCGTGCAGGCCAACCGGATCGAGCGGACCTTGAGGTCGCGCAGGTGCTCCATCAGCTCGATCACCGTGCTGCCCTTGGCGATCTCGTCGTCCAACACGATCACGTCCCGGTCGGCGACCTCACCGATCACCGCGCTGATCTTGACCAGGTCGTCGCTGAACCGTTGCTTGGCACCGGCCGCGACGGGCGTGCCGAGCAGCCGGGCGAAGGCGGCGGCCTCCTTGGCGTTGCCCAGGTCGGGCGAGACCACGACGGTGTTGCTGAGGTCGTACCGCCGGAAGTGGGTGGCCAGCTCCCGCAGCGCGTGCAGGTGGTCGACGGGGACGCTGAAGAAGCCGTGCACCTGCGGCGAGTGCAGGGTCAGCGCGAGTACCCGGTCCGCTCCCGCCGAGGTCAGCAGGTCGGCGACGAGCCGGGCGCCGATCGAGATCCGTGGCGCGTCCTTCTTGTCCGAGCGGGCGTACGCGTAGTGCGGCAGCACCACCGTGATCCGGCCGGCGGACGCGCCCCGCGCCGCGTCGATCATCAGTAGCAGCTCGACCAGGTTCTCCTGGACCGGTGGCACCAGCGGCTGGATCAGGAAGACGTCCCGCTCGCGGCAGTTGGCCTGCAACTGCACCTCGAGACAGTCGTTGGCGAACCGGGAGACCCGCACCGGATGCAGCGGCACCCCCAGGTGGGCGCAGATCTCGGCAGCCAGATCGGGATGGGCGGTTCCACTGAAAACGGCGATGTCGCGCACGTTCGCACATCGTAGGCGAAGCGAAGGCCGACGTGACGTCGGTCGCTCCGCGTCGCCGGTTTGGGTACGGTGCTGCCGTGACCCCCGAGTACGTCGCCGCCATCGACCAGGGCACCACCTCCTCGCGGTGCATCGTCTTCGACTCCGCCGGGGAGATCGTCGCCGCGGCCCAACGCGAGCACCGCCAGATCTTTCCCCGCCCCGGTTGGGTGGAGCACGACGCCGAGGAGATCTGGGACAACGTGCAGCAGGTGGTGGCCGAGGCGCTGCGGTCCGCCGGCATCGACGCGAGCGGGCTCGCGGCGGTGGGCATCACCAACCAGCGGGAGACCACTGTCGTCTGGGACCGGGCCACCGGCCGCCCGGTGGCCAACGCCATCGTCTGGCAGGACACCCGCACCGGGCCGCTGCTGCGCGAGCTGGCCTCGGCGTACGGCGAGGAGCGCTTCCGGGCCCGCACGGGCCTTCCGCTGGCCACCTACTTCGCCGGTCCGAAGCTGCGGTGGCTGCTCGACGAGGTCGACGGTCTGCGCGAGCGCGCCGAGCGCGGCGAGGTGCTGTTCGGCACAATGGACAGTTGGCTGATCTGGAAACTCACCGGCAGGCACGTCACCGACGTGACCAACGCCAGCCGGACCCTGCTGATGGACCTGACCACCCTCGACTGGGCCCCGGAACTGCTGGACGCGCTGGGCGTGCCGGCCGCGATGCTGCCGGAGATCCGCTGCTCCGCCGAGGTGTACGGCACGGCCACCGGTGTCCTGGCCGGCGTGCCGGTGGCCAGCGCGCTCGGCGATCAGCAGGCCGCCCTGTTCGGCCAGACCTGCTTCCAACCGGGCGAGGCGAAGTGCACCTACGGCACCGGCAGCTTCCTGCTGCTCAACACCGGCGCCAGCCCGGTCCCGTCGACGCACGGCCTGCTCACCACCGTCGCGTACCGGATCAAGGACCAACCACCGGCGTACGCCCTGGAGGGTGCCATCGCGGTCACCGGTTCGCTCGTGCAGTGGCTGCGGGACAACCTCGGGCTGATCTCCTCGGCGTCCGAGGTGGAGGACCTCGCCCGCACCGTGGACGACAACGGCGGCTGCTACGTCGTGCCGGCGTTCTCCGGTCTCTTCGCCCCGCACTGGCGCAGCGACGCGCGCGGGGTGATCGCCGGCCTGACCGGCTACATCACCAAGGGACACCTGGCCCGGGCCGTGTTGGAGGCGTCGGCGTGGCAGACCCGCGAGGTGGTCGACGCGATGGACGCCGACTCCGACGTGGCGCTGCGCCGGCTCCGGGTGGACGGCGGGATGACCGCCAACGCGCTGCTCATGCAGATCCTCGCCGACGTGCTCGACGTTCCGGTGGTCCGCTCCCGGATCACCGAGACCACCTGCCTGGGTGCCGCGTACGCCGCCGGTCTGGCGGTGGGTTTCTGGCCCGACCTCGCGACCCTGCGCGCACAGTGGCGCTCCGACGCGCAGTGGGAATCGACGATGACCCCCGAGGTGCGCGAGCGGGAGTTGCGTCAGTGGCGCAAGGCCGTCCAGCGCACCCTCGACTGGGAGGAGTGAGTGATGCCGCAGGTGGTGCTGACGATCCTGGCCGGCCTTGGCCTGGCCGGGATGGCGTACGCCCTCGTCCGGTTCTGGCGCGACCTCGGCCTGCTGCGCCGGGGCGTACGGACGCCGGGTGAGGTGGTGGAGCTGCGTCCGGTCATCCGGGGGAACGGTCCCCGCACCTACTACCCGGTGGTGCGGTACCGGCCGACCGACGGTTCCGTGGTGACGGCGACGCCGGGGCGCTTCCGACAGACCCCGCTGTCGGCCGCGCCGGGGCCGGTCACCGTGGTGTACGAACCCGAGCGTCCGAACCGGATCCTCGTCGAGTCGCCGAGCGCGGCGGGAACGTCCTCGGTGCTGGTCCCGTTCGTCTCGCTGCTCACCGTCAGCGTTGTCGTGCTGGTGGTCGGCATCGGGGTCTTCGTGAAACTGGGCTGACCCGCCCTCCACAATGGTCCGGCCCCCCAGCTCCGGTTCGCGGTGGGTACCGTCGGCCGGTCAGACCGACGACGGCGGGAGGGGCACGATGAGCGGGCCGATCGGCGACACACCGAACCCGGACGTGATGGCGCAGTTGGCCGCACGGATGCGGGAGCAGTTGGGTCGCGGCGAGGAACTGCGCGGCCGGTTGACCGGGTTGACCGGTCATGCGGAGAGCGAGAACGGGTTGGTCCGCGTCACCTGCACCGCCGACGACCCGGCCCGGGAACTCCACATCGACCCACGGGCCCTGCGCCTGCCCGCCGCCGAGCTGTCGGAACTGGTCGCCGGCCTCCTGCGCGAGGCGCGGGCCGACCTGGCACGGGCGACCAGCGAGGTGATGCGTGAGGTGGGTGGTCCGGCCGGTCCGGCGACGCTCGTGCACGATCCGGCGGCGGCTCAGGCGAAGCTGGCGCAGCTCAACGACATGGTCAGCGGACCGCTCCGGGAGAGCACGGACATGCTGGAACGACTGCGGCGCCAACTGGGGGTGTGACAGTCGCCGGCCCGGAGCGGGTCAGTGGCTGCGCCGCACCCGCTTCGCGGCCGCCCGCAGATAGACGACGGCGAGCGCCACCATGGCGGCCAGCAGGGCCGAGCCCACCAGCAGCGGGGCGATGAGCCAGGCCATCAGGCTGACGGTGGCCCGGTCGCCGTTGGCCCAGCCGTCGACCCGCTCGCCGGCGCGAAGCGAGCCGCCGCCCACCGGGCCGCTGACCACCCTTCCGTCGGACATGTTCCAGGTGCCCCGGCACCGCTGGGTCCCCTTGGGACCACCGTTGTCACAGGACTCGACCTGGATGCTCACCCGCTCGGCGCCGATCAGATTGCGGCCGAGGCCGACGGGCAGTACCAGGAGGGCCAGGAGCAGCACGATTGGTATCGCCACCCGCTGCCAGCGCGGCCGGCGGGCCATCCGGGCCGCGTAGTTGTCGGGGGGCGTCGACGCGGACGGTCCGGCTGGCATGGGTCGCAGGCTACCAGCGACGGGCACTCACGCCCATCCATGATCCTGTTAGGCTGTCCGGGCTCCGGCAGCATGAACATCGATCGCGTACACGGGGAGAGTCGATGATCGAGGTTGATCCGCCGGCGATCCGTGCGCTCGGCGACACGATCGAACGTCAGGTCGGGCCGCCCCTCGACGCCTGCGCCGAACTGCTGGCCTCCGCCCGCCTCATCGAACACAGCAACTTCACCTCGGTGGTGCCACAGCTCGCTGTCGCCTACGTGGGCGCGATCGAGTTCGTCGAGGAGCAGCTGCGCACCAAGCGCGAGCATCTCGCCGAGGTCCGGTCCCGGTTGGCCCGCACGGCGGACAACTGGGAGGCCGCGGAGGCCGCCAGCACGATCGCCCCCCGCTGAGACCGTCGGAGACCGACATGGCAAACCCCAGCTACCCCGCGGCCGCCGCGAAGATCGCGATGGCGGAGATCAGCGTGGCCGCCTCGGTCATTCCCGCCGCCTGGCCGATCGCCCAGATCGTCTACTTCAACCAGTGCGACCCCGAGGCGATCATGCGCAGGGGCGGCGACTGGCTGGCCATGTACGACCAGCTCGGCACCGCCCACGGCAACCTCGACGACGCCCTCGCGACCCTGACCCCGGCCCAGTGGAGCGGCAAGGACCGCGACGCGTTCGGGGCGCACATCAACGCGTACGGCGTCCAGGTCGTCGGCACCCAGGTGCTGACGGTCACCGTGGGCGTCACGATGCTCTGCGTCGGCGCCGCCCTGCTCTGCCTCGTCGTGGCGTACGCGGTGGTATCCACGATCCTGCTGGCCTTCGCCACCTTCATCGTGGCGGCCTCGGCGACCGTCGTCGGAGCGCCCGCCGCGGCGTCGGCCGAGGCCACGGCAGCCTCCTTCGCCGCCTCGGCGCTCAGTTTCCTGAAGGGGATCGAGACGATGGCCGAGGCGGTCGCCACCGGCGGAGCGGCGGCCATCGCGGGCGCCGCCTCGTTCGACGTCGGCACCCACCTGGGCAGCGGCGACGTCGGGGTGCTGAAGGACCTGGTCCAGGCCACCGTCGACGGGCTCGACAACGTGGCCGCCGGGTTCCTGTCCAAGTGGGAGCGCGACTTCGTGGGCTACGGCATCCACAGCGGCGCCCGCCACGCGGTCGGTTCCCCGACCGGACCCGGCTACCTGGTCTACGGAGGCGGCACCCAGGTCGCGCCAGCCGGAACGGACGGCGACGGGGACACCGTCTGGGGCACCTCGGGCGTGGTCGACAACCTGTGGTCGAGGTTGTTCGGCAACGACGCCTGGAACCACTGAGGGCCCCGGGGCGGCGCGGTCACTCCCAGCGGTTGCCGGTGAGCTTCTCGTACACCTCGACGTAGCGGGCGCGGGTCGCCTCGACGACCTCGGCGGGTACGTCCGGCGCGGGCGGCAGCTTGTTCCAGCCGCCGCCGGTGGCCCAGTCCCGCACGTACTGCTTGTCGTAGGAGAACTGCACGCGGCCCGGCTGGTACGACTCGGCCGGCCAGAAGCGCGACGAGTCGGACGTCAGCAACTCGTCGGCGAGTACCAGGGTTCCGTCCGGCGCCCAGCCCAGCTCGATCTTGGTGTCGGCGACCAGGATGCCCCGGTCGGCGGCCAGCTCCGCGCCGCGCCGGTAGATGTCGATGGTGATCTGCCGGAGCCGTTCGGCGGTCGCCTCGCCCACCTTGTCCACCACGTCGGCGTAGGTGATCGGCTCGTCGTGCTCACCGGCCGGCGCCTTGCTCGACGGGGTGAAGATCGGCTCGGGCAGGATCGACGCCTCGTCGAGCCCGCGGGGCAGCGATACGCCGGAGACCGCGCCGGTGCGCTCGTACTCCCGCAGGCCGCCACCGGTGAGGTAGCCGCGGGCGACGCACTCGACGGGAACCATGTCGAGTCGCTGGCAGCGGATCGCCCGGCCGGCGAACTCGGCCGGCACGTCGGTGGCCGAGATGACGTGGTTCGGCACCAGGTCGGCCAGTTGCTCGAACCACCACAGCGACAGCGCGGTCAGGAGCCGGCCCTTGTCCGGGATCGGCGTCGGCAACGCCACGTCGTAGATCGAGATGCGGTCCGACGCGACCAGGATCAGGTCGTCGCCGTCGGCGTACACATCCCGGACCTTGCCCGAGTGCAGAAGTTCCACGCGCCCTAGTACACCACGTGACCGGGCAGCGCCTGTTGCGGCCACCCATCCGACCGGGGTGACCGGACGGACGTTGACACCCTCGTGCGCCGCCTGCGTGAATGGTCCGGCCCCCGTCCGTTGGTGCCAGGAGACCCCGTGCCCGCTGTTCGTCCCACGCTCGACCGGTTTGGCGCCGACCCGGGCCGACGCCGGGTGCTCAGCGCGCTGCTCGGCGCTCCCCTGCTGGCCACCGGTGGGCTGGCCGGGTGCAGCGACGGCGCCGACACCTCGACCGGGAACGCGCCGGTGGAGCTGTCGGTCTTCTGGTGGGGCGGAGCGAAGCGGGCCGAGCTGACGGAGAAGGCCCTCCGGCTGTACTCGGAGCGCAACCCGGGGGTCACCTTCCGGGTCACCTGGCAGGGCGCCGACGGCTACTACGAGCGGCTGGCCACCCAGGCGGCCGGTGGCAACGTTCCGGACCTGATCCAGCTCGACGACTCGATGTTGGCCGAGTACACCCAGCGTCAGATCGTCCTGGATCTGACCGATGCGATCGGCGATCACCGACTGGACCTGCGTGGTTTCCCGGAGGGTCTAATCCGCTACGGCACGGTGGACGGGCGGACGACAGGGGTGGCCGCCGGGCAGACACTCGCGGCTGTGGTCTTCAACCGCGACCTGCTGCGCGAGCTGCGGGTACCCGAGCCGCGCAGCGGGACGTCCTGGGCGGACTACATCGCGTGGGCACAGCAGGTCACCGAGGCCAGCGACGGTCAGGTGGCCGGCACGATGGACGCGTCCGGCGACTATCGCGCCCTCTGGCTCTGGCTCCGGTCCCAGGGCGGCGAGTTCTACCGGGGGCGGGAGCTCGGCTTCGGCGCCGACGAGCTGATCGCCTGGTTCGAGCTGTGGCAGCGCGCCCGCGCCGGGCGGGCCACACCGGGCGCGGCTCTGGTCGAGCAGGCCGACAGCGGGGAGCCGTCCCGGCAACCGGTGGTCACCGGGTTGACGGCCGCCTCCTTCGCGTGGTCCCACCAACTGCCGGAGCTGCAACGACTCACCGACTCCGAGCTGGGTGTGGTGGGCTTCCCCGGTCCTGCGGGCGCCCAGTGGCCGCGGGCGTCGATGTACTGGGCCGGTTTCCGGGGCACCCGCCATCCGGACACGGTGGCCGACGTGATCAACTTCTTGACCACCAACGGCGAGGCCGGCACGGTCCTCGGCCACGAGCGCGGCCTCAACCCCAGCCTCGCCGTCCGCCGGTACGCCCAGGGCAGCATCACCGACCCGGCGCAGCGGCGCGCCGCCGCCCTCGGCGACAGCCTGGCCGACCAGCTCGGGCCGGCGCCGGAGCCACCGCCGAAGGGTCATGCCAAGGTGCGCACCCTGCTGGTCACCGCCGCCGAGCGCGTCCGGGTCAAGCGGGACGGCACCCCCGAGGCCACCGCCCGCTTCCTGTCCCAGGCCATCGGCGCCCTCGCGGGCTGAGCCCGCCGGCCGTTCCGCGCGGCGGTCACCCGTCGAACGCGGTCCTGCGCCGGACGGCGCCGCCGCTCAGCGCGGCGGACCGCCACGGCGGTTGCGCGTCAGTCGCAGCACCAGGAACACGATGATCGCCACCACCACGAGGCAGCAGAGCAGCCCGAGGAAACCGAAGCCGCCACCACGGGAGCGCCGCCGCGCGGCCTCCACCACCAACTCGCCGGTGCCCGTGGACGCCCAGGCCGCGACCGGCACGAAGACCGCGAGAACAACCGCACCGAGGACCGCGCTGAACCGGCCCCACCACCTACCGAAAGAAGACATGCGCCCATCCTCGCCGAAGGGCGCAACGTCGGCACGGCGGTCCACGCCAAATTCACGGGGACCGGGCCCGACCGCCCGCGCAATGTGCCCGCAACCGCACGGTAAAGACGATGATCTTTACATGAATCCATTGAGGTGATCAGATTCGGCAACTGGTCACCTCAGGAGGCACTGTGCGGTTCTCTCCCACCCGAAGATCTGCGGCAGCAGCGGTCGGCGTCACCCTCGTCGCCGCTCTCGTCACCCCGACGACGGCCCACGCCGCTCCGGCGGCCCCGGCACCGCCGGCACCACCCGGTCGGGCCGCTGACGCCCACGCCTCTCCCGTGACGGTCACCCTCATCACCGGCGACCGGGTGACCGTGACCCCCGGGCGCGACGGTGCCACGCCCACGGTGGACGTCGCGCGCGCGTCGGGCGCCACCGGCTCCGTACGCGTCGCCACCGAGGGCGGCGACACCTACGTGTATCCGGACGAGGCGTTGCCATACCTGGCGACCGGCCGCCTCGACAAGCAACTCTTCGACGTCACGCAACTCATCGCACAGGGCTTCGACGACGCACGGGCCAGCGCGCTCCCGCTGATCGTCACCCGCGCCACGGACTCGGCGACGCTCCGGACCCGCACCGACCTGCCGGGCGCGGAGACCACCCTGGACCTGCCGTCGGTCCGTGGCCAGGCGATCCGTGCCCACCGCCCGCAGGCTGCCGACTTCTGGTCGGCCCTCACCGCCGGACGTTCCGACACAGCGGCGTCCACGACCCGCTCGGCCGACGCCGCGACGCCCTCCTTCGCCGCCGGCGTCGACAAGGTGTGGCTCGACAGCAGGGCGAAGGCGGCCCTCGCCGACACCACCGCGCAGGTCGGCGCACCGGCCGCCTGGGCCGCCGGTGGAACGGGCAGCGGCGTACGGGTGGCCGTGCTGGACACCGGAGTGGACACGACCCACCCCGACCTCGCGGACCAGGTCGTGGCGTCCCGCAGCTTCATCCCCGGCCAGGACGTCATCGACCGCAACGGGCACGGCACCCACACCGCGTCCACGGTCGCCGGGACGGGTGCCGCCTCCGACGGCCGGGAGCGGGGGGTCGCCCCCGGCGCCGACCTGGTCATCGGCAAGGTCCTCGACGAGTTCGGGAGCGGATCGACCTCGGGGATCATCGCCGGCATGGAATGGGCGGCGCGGACCGAACACGCCAAGGTGATCAACATGAGCCTCGGCGTCAGCACCTGGCACAGCCAGGATGATCCGCTGAGCCAGTCCGTCAACCAACTGAGCGCCGAGACCGGTGCTCTCTTCGTCGTCGCCGCCGGCAACGGCGGCCCGGACCCGTACACCCTGGGAGCGCCGGGGACCGCGGACGCCGCGCTGACCATCGGCGCGGTGGACGCCACCGACCACCTGGCCGACTTCTCCAGCGCCGGACCCCGGATGATCGACGACGGCCTCAAACCCGACCTGACCGCCCCGGGGGTGGACGTGCTGGCGGCACGCTCGCAGCACATCGAGTGGGGCGAGGGCTTCTACCGGCTGGACAGCGGCACCTCCATGGCGGCGCCGCACGTCGCCGGCGCCGCCGCCCTGCTGGCACAGAAGCACCCGACCTGGAGCGCCGGGCAGATCAAGGACGCCCTCATGAGCACCACTGTGCCCACGCCCGACTACAGCGCCTACCGGGCCGGCACTGGCCGGTTGAACGTCGCCGCCGCCTACCACCAGGACCAGATCATCGCGACCGGATCGGTCGACGCGGGTCTCGTCCGGTGGTCGCCGCGTACGCAGCCGCAGCGCATCACCCGGAAGATCACCTACACCAACACCACGAGCAGCGCCGTCACGTTGGCGCTCTCCGTCGACGGCACGGACGCCCCCGCCACGACCTTCACGGCGGGCGCCACCCGGCTGACGGTGCCGGCACAGGGCACCTCGACGGTGGACGTGGTGGTGGACCCGAAGGGCCTCGCCCCCGGCCGGTACTCGGCCCGGGTCACCGCCCGCCACGCCGCCGGTGTCGTGCACACGGCCGTCGGGATCGCGGTGGAGTCCAAGAAGTACGACCTCACGATCCGACTGAAGGACCGCGCCGGCCGGCCCATGAGTGGTGAGGTCGAGGTCGTCGGTGCCGACGGCGTCTCGACCTTCATGTGGGTACCGGACGGACAGCTGATCAGCCGCTGGACGCCCGGCTCCTACACGGTCGTCGGCGCCGTCGACGTCAAGGGTCTGCACGGCGACCGTTCGCTCGGCCTCGCGCTGCTGACCGTGCCCGAGGTGGAGCTGACGGCCGACCGGGTCGTCGACCTCGACGCCTCGAAGGCACGTGAGGTGAAGGTGGCGACACCCCAGCCGACCGCCATCACCAACAGTCGCATCGACGTCTACCGCTCGTTCACCTCTCGCGAGCCGACGCCCAGCGACACGAGCGCCCTGCACGAGACGTTCTGGCCCGGCGCCACCTACGACAGCCTCTGGGCACTGCCGACCAGGGGCACGGTGCGACAGGGCAGCTTCGTCTTCACGACCCGCATCCGGGCGGAGCAGACACCGCTGGAGATCAGCCACGAGGGCCGTCGCATCGGTGACCCCCTCGCACAGCCGGGCGCCCACCCGCTGACCGACGGCACCACGCGCCTCGACGCCGTCTTCGCCGGCACCGGCTCGACGGCTGACTACACCGGGGTGTCGGCCCGTGGCAGGGCCGTCGTCGTCCGGCGGGACGACGCCGTACCCCCGTCGGAGCGGGTGAAGGCGGCAACCGCCGCCGGCGCGGCGCTGCTCCTGGTCGTCAACGACCGCGAGGGCCGCGCCAGCGAGTGGTACGGAAACTCCGACGGTACGACGAACGGACCGCTCCCGGTCGCGTCGCTGATCGCGGGTGCGGGCGAAGACCTGATCAGCAGGATCACCGCCGCCGGCCGCAAGGGGGTACGCCTCACGGTCACCGCCCATCCGTCGTCGAGATACCTGTACGACCTGGTCGACTACCACCGCGGCGGGGTACCCGAGGATCCGTCGCCCAGGACGGACCCGAAGCACCTCGCCCGGATCGACCTCGTGTTCGCCCCGCCGCCCGGGCAACAGGCTGCCGAGACGCGGACCGACCTCCCGCCGTACGAGTGGGCGGCCGCCCGCGGTTTCCGCTTCCAGCCGGTGGCCCCGGGGCCGCGTACCGACTGGGTCTCGGCCGGCGACGGTGTCCGGTGGAAGCAGTTCGCGGACGTCGTCAACTGGGGACGGTCGAACACCGACGAGATCGCCTACCGGCCGGGCAGCGTCCAGAAGGACCGCTGGTTCGGGCCCATCACACGACCGCGCCTGCTGACGTACGACATCCCGTTCCGCAGCGACTTCGGGATGAGCGCCTACATCCAGGGATTCGGTGACGCGGGTGCCGCGCACAGCGGCGGCGCGGCCATGCTGCAACGGATCTCGTTCTACCAGGGCGACAGACAACTCGTGCAGTTCGAGAACTGGCCGGAGCTGTTCGCCGGTGACCTGCCGGCGCAGACGTCGCCGTACCGGCTGGTCGTCGAGACGGAGACCAAGCCCGAGTACAGCCCGTACTCCTCGAGCACGCGTACCGACTGGACGTTCTTCTCCGGTGCCGTCACCGAGGTGCAGGCGATGCCGCTGGTCCAGTTGGACTACGGCACCGACGTGGACCTGGCGGGCCGCGCACCGCGCAGGAGCGACCTCACCATCACCCCGGTGGTGGTGGGCAGCACCGCCGCGAAGGACGGGGTCTCCTCGCTCGCTCTGGAGGTCTCGTACGACGACGGGCGCACCTGGCAGCGGCAGAGCCTCAAGGAGCGCAAGGGCACCTGGACGGCGGCCCTGAACGCGCCGGGCCAGGCCGGGTACGTGTCGATCCGCGTCACCGCGCAGCAGCGCAACGGCGGTGGCGTCACCCAGACCGTCATGCGGGCCTTCGGCCTGAAGTGACGTCCGTGCGGGGGCCGGTCTGCGCCGGCCCCCGCGCGCGACGGCGGCGCCGTCGCCGGAACCAGAAAACCCGGCCCCCCATCAGGGGAACCGGGTTCTGTCGTGCACTTTCCGTGGTAGCGGGGACAGGATTTGAACCTGCGACCTCTGGGTTATGAGCCCAGCGAGCTACCGAGCTGCTCCACCCCGCGTCGGCTGTTCAAGCTTAACCCATGCAACCCGGCGATGATCAGCGGGGGTCACCGCCGGGCAACCGCGCGAGCGGACGCGACAATGACGAAAGCCCGCCCCCGGAATCCGGAGGCGGGCTTTCTCTTTCGTAGCGGGGACAGGATTTGAACCTGCGACCTCTGGGTTATGAGCCCAGCGAGCTACCGAGCTGCTCCACCCCGCGTCGGCTCGTTAACCGTAGCGCACCGACCCGGGGCACCGCAAAACGACTCCGATACCGCCGTCAGCCGAGCCAGTTCTCGATCGCCGCGACAGCCCGTCGGCTGTCGGCGTCGACCTGCGCGCGCTCGGCCGCGGTGTACTCCCAGCCCTGCTCCCAGAGCACCGTCACCACGTCGTCGACCCGGAAGGCCCGGACCAGCCGCACCTCGTACGCGCCCGGGTCACCCATCCCCGGCGGGTACGGGGAGCGCAGCTCGAACAGCACCGACTCGTCGCCGTACACCCCCGGGTCCAGCAGGCGCTGCCGCCAGGTCCTGCTGTCGTCGGGCATCTTCTGCTCGGGGCAGGCGCGCACGGCCTGCCGCAGCTCCCGAATCGCGTCGTCGGCACGGCCGGGCCGGTAGATGGTGATGCTGTGCCGGTAACTGCCAGCCGGCACGCTCCCCGCCGGGGCCCCCGGCGTCTTGTAGGCGATCGACCTGGCGCGGCGCTGCACCACCGCCGACTCGCTGGCGTATCGGGTGTCGCACAGCGGCGGCAGGATCGGGCCGCCGGCGGTCGACTCCAGGCCCGTCCGGTTGGCGGCGGCCAGGGCGAAGAAGGCGCGGTCCGGGATCGAGGTCGGCGGGTGGGCGTTCACCGCGCCGGTGGGTGTGGCGGGCCGCGTACCCCCCGGGGTGGTGCGCGACGGCGTCGGACCCGACGACCCGGCCGCGGACGACGCGGACGGCACGGGGGTCGGGGTGGGAGTCACCCCGCTCGGTGTCGGGGCCGGCGTGCCGGCCGGTGGCGGCAGCGGCGCGGACCCGTCCGCGGTGAACATCAGGCGTCCACCGACGGCCACCCCGCCGAGCAGCACCGCCACCGCGAGCGCGCTGCCGGCCATCCGGACGCGCGCCTGCCGGTCGGCGTGCCGCCGGACCACCTCGGGACGTGCCACCGTCACCTCGTCCGCGCTGACGGTGAGCGACCGGTACAGGTCGGAGATTTCAGCTGACATCGTTCGCCTCCAGCTCGTCGATGTGGACGTCGGGCAGCAGCGCGGCCAGCCGGGACCGGCCGCGGGACAACCAGGACTTGACGGTGCCGACCGGCACGTCGGCCTCCCGGGCGATCTCCTCCACCGGCAGGTCGAAGAGGTAGTGCAGGGCCAGCGCCTGTCGCTGTGCGGGCGGCAGTTGGCGCAGCGCGCCCACGAGTAGCACCGCGTCCTCACCCGGAGGGGGCGCGGTCGGTGGCGGCCCGCTGCGGCTCAGCAGCACCCGCCAGCGGTGCAGGTGCCGCCAACGGTCGTTCGCCAACCGGGACACCACCAGCCGTAGCCACGCCTCCGGCGCCGGATGCTCGGCCAGCCGCCCCCACTGCCGCCAGGCCCGCGCGAACGCCTCCTGCACGACGTCCTGCGCCTCGGTGTGGTCGCCGGTCACCGCGTAGCCGTACCGCATCATCCGCCGCGAGGTGCCGCGGTAGAAATCGTCGAAGCTCTGTGCGTCCCTCACGACTGCCTCCCCCTTGTCCGCGCCCCGATGCATCAAGGACGGCGGGGAGCTGGTGTGGGTTGCGGGTCGGCCGGACAAACCGTGTCGGAGAGGCGACAGGCTGGCATACGGTACGGACGCGACGGAGCCCCCGGCGTCCAGACCCGGGTGGGTCCGACGACGAGGGCTCCGGTGTGCTCCGCAGGCGGCCGGTCAGCCGCCCGGGGTGGCCGACGGCGACGGGGGTGCCCCGCCGTTCGGGTTGGCCGCCTGCTGCGCCTGCTGGAACGCGGTAAGCGCCTCGTCCAGCGCCTTCAGCGCGCGACCGTACCGCTCGAAGTCCCCGGACGTCTGCGCGGCGCGGACCTCGGTGATGGCGGTCTGCACCCGGTCCGCGGCGGCGGCCAGCGCGCCGGTCGGCGGCGGGGTCGCACTGCCCGGCGCCGGGGTCGTGCTGCCCGGCGTCGGCGGCGCGCTCGGCGACGGGTTGGTCGGGTTACCTCCCGTGGTGGGCGGGGGCGAGGTGCCCTGCCCGGCCTTCTTACCCTGATCGACCAACTGCTTGATGCCGTCGTTGATGTTGTCGGCGAGCGCCACGAACGAGCCGCCGTCACCGTAGGAGAGCAGCACCTTCTGCAGCAGCGGGTACGCGTCCTGCTGGTTGCTCTTCACGTAGACCGGCTCGACGTAGAGCATGCCGTCGGCGAAGGGCAGCGACAGCAGGTTGCCGTACTGCACCTGAGCCTGGTTGCTGGAGAGCAGGTTGAGCTGCTGTCGGATGTTCGCGTTGTTGGTCATCTGCTGGTGCACCTGCACCGGCCCGGAGATCCGGGTCTGGTCCGGCAGCTCCAACACCTCGAGCCGCGGCTTGCCGTCGACGTACGACCCGGAGATCAGCGCGGCCAGGTTCTGCCGGCCGTTCGGGGTGACCGCCGAGGTGAGCTGGAAGCGCGGGCTCTCCTGCCCCGGGAACTGGGTGAAGAGGTAGTACGGCGGCTGCTTCTGGCCGCTGTCCGGCGCGTCCGGCACGTTCGGCACCTGCCAGAAGTCCTGCGCCGAGTAGAAGTCACCCGGGTTGGTCACGTGGAACTTGGTGAGCAGGTTGCGCTGCACCTTGAACATGTCCGCCGGGTAGCGCAGGTGCTCGGTCAGCTCGGGCGGGATGTCCGCCTTCGGCTTGATCAGGTCACCGCCGAAGGCCTTGTTCCATGCCTTGAGCACCGGGTCGGTGTCGTCGTACTCGTAGAGCGTCACCGTGCCGTCGTACGCGTCGACGGTGGCCTTCACCGAGTTGCGCATGTAGTTGACGTTCTCCCGGGCCAACTGGAAGGTGCCCCGGTTGGTCAGCTCGTCGGTCGTCTCGACCTGGAGGTTGACGCGCTCGGCGTACGGGAAGGTCGCGGCCGTCGTGTAGCCGTCGACGATCCACTGCACCCGGCCGTCGACCACCGCCGGGTACGGGTCACCGTCGAGGGTGAGGAACGGCGCGACCTTCTCCACCCGGTCCCGCGGGTTACGCACGTACAGCAGCTTGGAGTCCTTGTTGATCGCCTCGGTGAGCAGGAAGTTCGACTCCTGCTCCTTGATGGCGTACAGCAGCCGTCGGCTGAAGGAACCGATCTTGACGCCGCCCTCACCGGTGTAGGTGTAGGACTCGCCGCCACCCTCACCGACCGGCCTGTCGAACTCGGCCTTCTTGTTCGGGTCGGACTGCCCGACGATCGCGTAGTCGTCGGGCGCCATCCGCTCGCCGTAGTAGATGCGCGGCTGCTTGGCGGGAATCTGCTCGGTCTGCGAGGAGCACGCCTCCTGGGTCCGCTCGCCGAGGAAGCCCGAGACGAAGAAGGGCTGCCCGCCGCACACCACCTGGTTCGCCGGGGCGGCCACCAGGCCGTACCCGTGGGTGTAGACGGTGTGCCGGTTGATCCAGGTGTTCTGCTGGTCGGTCAGCTCACCGTAGTTGATCTCCCGTACGCCGACGACGTAGTCGGAGGTCTTGCCGTTGACCCCGTACCGGTCGATGTCCAGCTTGGGGCCGAAGTCGTAGAAGCCCCGCACCTGCTGGAGCTGGGTGTACGTCTCGCTGACCAACTGCGGGTCGAGCAGCCGCACGTTCGACACGACGGACGTGTCGGTGGCCAGGTTCGCCGGTGGCGTCAGGTTGTTCGCCGCGTACGGAGTGGTCTCGGTGCCGCCCAACCCGAACGCCACACGTGTCGCGTCGATGCTGCGCTGGATGTACGGCGCTTCCTTGTCCTTGGCGCTCGGCTTCACCTCGAAGGTCTGCACCGCCCACGGGTAGATGCCGCCGATCGCCACCGCGGAGACGCCCAGCAGTGCGAGGGAGATGCCCGGCCACACCAGGTTCCGCATCCAGGCGTTGGAGAACACGATGATCGCGATGGCCACCACGACCGAGATGTACGCCAGGATCTCCTTCGCCGGCAGCAGCGCGTTGACGTCCGCGTAGCCGGCACCGTACAGCTTGGCGCCCTCGTTGTACTCCAGCAGCATCGCCCGGCGGTCCAGCACGTACGCGAGGGCCTTGAGCAGGACGAACACCGCGACGAGGCTGCTCAGGTGCGCGCGCGCCGCGTTGCTCATCCGGTCGCCGACGCCCTGTAGGCGAACCCCGCCGAAGAGGTAGTGCACCGCCAGCGCGCCGATCAGCGCCAGCACCACGGCGGTGAAGCCGACACCGAGCAGGTAGCGCCAGAACGGGAGCTGGAAGACGTAGAAGCCGATGTCGACCCCGAACTCCGGGTCCTTGATCCCGAAGTCACCACCGTTGCGGAACAGCAGCCACTGGTTCCACCGGCCCTGCGCGGACAGGCCGGCGAAGAGGCCGATCACGGCGGCGGCCAGCGCGATCCACGTGCCGAGGCGTGGGCTCAGCGCCATCCGGTAGCGCTCCAGCGTGGCCTGCTCCACCGAGTGCGGTCGCAGCCGCGGCCGCAGCCGGTACGCCAGCCACAGGTTGCCGCCGACGACCACCGCCATGCCGACACCGATGGCGAGGAACAGCAGCAGTCTGGTGACGAGCACACCGGTGAAGACCTCGGTGTAGCGCACCTCGTCGAACCAGAGCCAGTCGGTCCACGCCTGTACGCCCCAGCCGAGCAGGGTGAAGAGCACGAACACCCCGACCAGGACGGCGATCGTGACCCTGCCGCGCCGGCTCATCCTCGGCAGAGGGCTGCTGCTACGCATTACCACTGTTGGCTCCGCACGCTCGATGTGATCGGCTCCGATCAGGCACCCAGAGTACGGGGTGTTCCTGAGCGTGTCGGGGCACGGTCACACGGGTCAGCAGCGGGTCGGCTGACCACCCGCGCGCAGCGTGTCCAACGCGGTCAGCGCCTCGTCCAGCGAGCCCACCTTCAGCAACGGCAGGTCGGGCTGTGGGTTACGGACCGCCTCGGCGCAGTTGTCCGCCGGCACCAGGAAGACCTTGGCCCCGGCCCGCTTCGCGCCGACCAGCTTCTGGGCGATTCCGCCGATGGGGCCGACGGTGCCCTCGTCGTCGATGGTGCCGGTGCCCGCGATGACCTTTCCACCGGTGAGGTCGGCCGGGGTCAGCTTGTCCACGATGCCCAGGGCGAACATCAGGCCGGCGCTCGGTCCGCCGATGTCCTCCAGGTCGATGCCCAGGGTGAACGGGTGCGGCTGCTGCTGGTCGATCTCGACCCCGATCCGCGGCCGGCCGTCCTGCTCCCGACTGGTCACCGTCGCGGTGGCCGCCGCGCCGTCGCGCGTGTAGCCGATGGTCAGCGCCGTACCCGCCGGCTTGGCCCGGATCAGCTCGGTGACCTTGGCGGCCACCGGCACCGGCTTACCGTCGACCGACGTGACCACGTCGCCGACCCTGAGCACCCCGGCGGCCGGGCCGTCCGCCGCCACCGTCTTGATCACCACCTGGACCGGAAAGCCCAGTTCCCGCAGCGCGGCGGTCTCGGCGCTCGTCTGCGACACCTTGAAGTCCTCGGCGTTGCGCTGCTCGACCTGCTCGGTCGACTCTCCCGGCGGGTAGACCAGCTCGCGCGGTACCACCGCCTCGTCGTCGGAGAACCAGCCGGCGATCGCCGAGCGGAGCCGCACCGTCGGCTGCACCCCCACGGTCGTCAGTCGGAGCTGGCCCGCGGAGGTGGAGGTCTCCCGGCCGGTGACCTGGATGACCTCCTTACCGTCGGTCGTTCCGAGGGTGTTGACCGTCGGACCCGGGCCGAGCACCACGTACGGGATCGGCACCCGGAGCACCCCGATGCTCAGCAGGGCGGTGAACAGGGCACCGAGCAGGACCGTCAGGCCGCGACGTCTCATGCGCCAGAGCGTACCGATCGCTGCCGACCCGTCCGACGGATGCGCCACGCGACTTCGCCCTCAGCGCAACGCCAGCGGCGGCTACCTGGGGCGCGGCCCGCGTACCGTAGACGTCGTGCCTGATATTCCGTTCGGTTTCGCGCTCCCGGGTGGGCAACCACCAGACCCCAACGATCCCGCGCAGATGCAGCAGTTCATGTCGCAGTTGCAGCACCTGCTCTCGGCGCCGGGCAGCGGGCCGGTCAACTGGGACCTGGCCCGGCAGGTGGCCGCCAGCCAGCTCGCCGCCAGCGGCGACCCGGCCGTGTCGCCGTACGAGCGTCACGCGGTCGAGGAGGCGTTGCGCCTGGCCGACCTGTGGTTGGAGCCGGCCACGGCGTGGCCGTCCGGCATCCAGTCCCCGGTCGCGTGGAACCGCAACGAGTGGATATACAAGACGCTCGACGTGTGGCGCAAGCTCTGCGACCCGGTGGCCAGCCGGATGGTCGGCGCGATGGGCGACCTGGTGCCGCCGGAGGCGCGCGCCCAGCTCGGCCCGATGCAGTCGATGGTGGCCACCCTCGGTGGCGCGCTCTTCGGTGGTCAGCTCGGTCAGGCTCTCGGCTCGCTCGCCGCGGAGGTGCTCTCCGCCGGTGACATCGGCCTCCCGCTCGGCCCGGCTGGCACGGCCGCGCTGATCCCGGCCAACATCCGCGCGTACGGCGAGGGCCTGGAACTCCCCGAGGACGAGGTACGCCTCTACGTGGCGCTGCGCGAGGCCGCCCACCAGCGGCTCTTCCAGCACGTTCCGTGGCTGCGCGGGCACGTGCTCAGCGCCGTGGAGATGTACGCCTCGGGCATCCGGGTCAACCGGGAGGCGATCGAGGAGGCGATGGGCCGGGTCGACCCGACCGACCCGGAGTCGATGCAGGCGATCGCCCTGGAAGGCATCTTCACCCCCGAGGACAGCCCGGCCCAGAAGGCCTCGCTGGCCCGACTGGAGACCGCGTTGGCCCTGGTCGAAGGCTGGGTGTGCCACGTGGTGGACAGCGCCGCCAGCGACCGGCTGCCCAACGTCGTCCGGCTCGGCGAGGCGTTCCGCCGCCGCCGTGCCGCCGGTGGCCCCGCCGAGCAGACCTTCGCGGCGCTCGTCGGCCTGGAGCTGCGCCCGCGCCGGCTGCGCGAGGCGGCGGCCCTGTGGGCGGCGCTCACCCAGCACCGCGGCATCGAGGGCCGGGACGCCGTCTGGGGTCACCCGGACCTGCTCCCGTCGGACGACGACTTCGCCGACCCGGTCGCGTTCGCCATGAACGACATGGACCTGAGCGAGCTGGACAGCTTCGACTTCACGGCCCCGGGCGGCGCGCACGAGAAGGCGCCGGGCGAGGCCGACGACACCGAGGACGAGGGCGGCAACGACGGCAGCGGCACGGACGGCGGCACCAGGAGCTGACGCGGCCAGGCCGGACGCACGCGCCGATCCGGTGGCGGGCGTCCGGCACAAGCCCGGCTCGGTGATCCACTCGGCTTCCGGAAAGGCGGCTCGTCCGCGCGGCCTGGACGGCGCGGTTTCCGGGAACCCGGGTGGATCACGTCCGCGACAGCCCCGAGGTGCGGCGGACGCGTCGACGGCGTGGCGATCAGGCCGGGCGGCCCGATCCAGACAGCAGTGAGCGGGTGGCCTCCCAGCCCTCGAAGGCCGGATCCAGGGTGGCCAGGTCGGCCGCCCCGCGCTGTCGTCGCCAGCCGGTCGTCACGGCGACGTCACCCGGCCCGGGGGCACCGGCCCGCACGCCCGCCGGCATGGCGGTGTCCAGGTCCAGCGGGGGCAGCCACTCGGGCACGGGCAGCCGCACGGCCACCCCGAGCAGACCCGGGCCGCCACCCTCGACCGGTGCGACGGCGACCGACCGGGTGGTGAGCGGGCGCAGCAGCTTGCCGACGGTCAGTGCGGGCAGGTCGGGTACGTCACCGGCCAGCACCGCCGCCTGGTCGTAGCCGTCCAACCTGGCGAACACCGCGTTCGGCGTCGGCTCGGACACCTCGTGGACGGCGGTGCCGGGCCACACCAGCGCGTCCGCCAACGGACGGTCGGCCGGGGTCACCGCGACGGCGACGTCCACCTCGTTGAGGGTCGCGACCAGGTCGATGACGTCCTCGGCGAGCGCCGCCCGCCACTGTTCCCGGTCGATTCCCGGCGGCGACCACCGCACCGGCCCGAGCATCACCACCACCACCCGCCGCGCCATGCCCCGACCCTAGCGCCCCGACCCACCGCCTCACCCACCCCGGCCACCCTCGCCGAGCCACCCCAGCCTGCCGAACCCGGCGATCCCGGCCTGGCAGCACGGCCGCTGATCCACACTCCAGGTCGGCGACCGCCACATCGGCGAGCTGGTGTCGATCAAGCCGGGCGGATCAGGTGGGTACGGGGGCGCACGATGCGGCGGCGACGCCTTCCAGATAGCCGCGGGCGCGCTCCGACTTGGGGTACCGGCCGACGAGCGCCCAGAAGCGGGAGTTGTGGCTGGGCACGATGAGGTGGGTCAACTCGTGCAGCAGCACGTAGTCGATCACCCAGTCGGGCATGTCCTGGACGCGGTGGGAGATGCGGATGCTGCGGTCGGCGGGGGTGCAGGAGCCCCAGCGGCCGTTCTGGTTGGTGACCCACCGGACGCTGGCCGGCACCGCCCTCTCGCCGTACCCGCCGAGGTAGAGGTCGATCAGCCGGTTGGCCCGGGCGACGAGTTCGTCGTCGGAGCGGGCCAGTCGGCCCTCGCGGGCGGCGAGCCGCGCCAGCATGCGGTCCACCCACTCGCTCTCCTCGGCACGGGAGAACTGGTCCGGGATGAGGACGACGACCCGCTCACCGTCACGGTACGCGGACACCGTGCGTCGCCGACGCTGGCTGCGCCGCACCTCGACGACCGGCTTACGCGTCCCCGCCATCACTGGCCCGCGCAGCCTCGGCTACGTGTCACGAGGGAAAGCTAATGCGTACTGACCAGGGGTCCGCAAGAGTCAACCGCACGACACGCGCCCAAAAAATGGTGATTGGTCGTCCGGCGTCCCGAAAATTTCTTGACTGGACCACCACTGGAGTGCCGTCGCGCCATCTCGTCACCCACCGTGTACGGCGATGGCGGCGTCGCACGGCCCTCTCCCACACGGTAGGTGATCACGGCGTCCGACGCTGCCGCGGGGGCACCCGCAGGAGTGGCTGGGAGGGTTTGGTCGGCGTGTCCCCGCCAAACTGACTTATCCGACCTAATTCGCCATGCACACTCTCGACGTCGACTTGCTCACAGTGACGATGCACAGCTGACATGGAACTGCCCAGACCTGGGTAGGGTCCGCGAACCAGCGGTCACGAAGGTGGCCGTGGAGTAAGACCCAGCGCCGGCGCCCCGTGTGGTCCGCCGCCGGGCATTCCGCCGGAACCGTATTGACCGGCGGACGAGACGAGGAGGGCACCGTGGCCGACCAGGCCCAGACCTACAACGGTTACTGCGTGAAGTGCAAGGAGAAGCGGGACTTCGAGGGGCACGTGGAGGTCTCGAAGACCGGCATGAACATGGCAAAGGGCAAGTGTCCGGTATGCGGCACAACAGTGAACCGGATTCTCGGTAAGGCGAAGGTCTGAACCGTTCGGATCTGCGGGGGCGGGACGGCCACAGGGCCGTCCCGCCCCCGTTGCCGTCCAGGACATAGACCGGCTTGTCGGGTGGCCGACAGTACGCGTCGTGGTCTGTGGATAACCCGGCAGAACCTGTGGACAAGGCTGGATACGGCCCCGGCCGCCTGTGGACAACGATCGACCCAGCGCAGGGAAGCGGTCACGATTCGTCACCATGAGTCGTACCCCGCTGCCTCGCCCCACGCTCCTCCCCGGCCTCAGCCGGCTCTGGCGGGATCGACACACGCTGCAGATCGGCCTGGGCCCCGGCCCCGCCGCGCTGGTGGAGCTGACCAATCCGCGTACCGCTCACCTGCTCGATCTGCTGGACGGCAGCCGCAGCGAGCGGGACGTGCTGGTCGAGGCCAGCGCCGCCCAGGTCCCCGTCGACGACGCGCGTACGCTGCTGGACGCTCTGCGCACGGCGGGCCTGTTGGTGCCGGCGCACACCCTGCTCCCACGCGACCTGACCGGGCCGGTCCGGACCCGGCTCGCCGCCGAGGCCGGAGCGTTGGCCCTGGTCGCGGCCCGGCTACCCGGCACCCCGGCCCAGGTCCTGCGTCGCCGGCGGGTGGCGCGGGTGCTGCTCACCGGGGCCGGAGCCCTCGGCGCGCCGCTGGCCGTGGCGCTGGCCCAGGCCGGCGTCGGGCAGGTGATCCCGCACCTCAGCGGCCTGGTACGACCGATCGACCTCGTCGGGACGGGCATCCCGGCAGCCGAGTTGGGTCAGCCGTTGGCCCCGGCGATCCGGGCGGCGGTCGACCGCGTCGCGCCGGGCACCGGCACCCACCCGGTCCGGGCCGCCCGGGTGGACCTGGTGATCCAGTTCGGCGCGGACCGTCCACCCGCGCTGCTCGCCGCCGGCCTGGCCCAGCGTCGCCAACCGCACCTGGTGGTGACCCTTCGCGAGGGCGTACCGGTGATCGGACCGTTGGTGCGCCCACCCGCCGGGCCGTGTCTGCGCTGCGTCGAGCTGCACCGAGCGGACCGCGACCCGGCCTGGCCAGGGCTCGCCGCCCAACTGGCGGCGGCGCAGCCGGTGGCAGCGGGTGCGACAGGCACCCTGTTCGCGGCGATCGGGTACGCGGTGGCGGAGGCCCTGGCGCACCTCGACGGTGGCCAACCCGAGACGCTCGGGGGTGCCATGGAGATCTCCGGCGCGGGCCGGTTCCGTCGCCGGGGTTGGCCGCCGCACCCCGCGTGTGAGTGTTCGCGGAGCCGGGCGTCCGCACCAGCCCGGCCGCACAGCAGCAGTGGAGCCCTCCGGTCGGTAACAATGGCGAAGTGACCGACATCCCGCGCCGGGCCGTGTCCCGGACCGCCAAGCTCGCCGCTCTGCCGCTCGGCTTCGCCGGCCGGACCGTCCTCGGCATGGGTAAGCGCGTCACCGGGCTCGCCTCCGACGTCATCTCGGCGGAGATCCAACAGCGCACCGCCGAGCAGCTGTTCAGCGTGTTGGGGCAGCTCAAGGGTGGGGCGATGAAGTTCGGCCAGGCGTTGTCGGTCTTCGAGGCGGCCCTGCCGGAAGAGATCGCCGCGCCGTACCGGCAGGCGCTGACCAAGCTCCAGGAGGCCGCGCCGCCGCTGCCGGCCGCGAGCGTGCACAAGGTGCTGGCCGAGCAGCTCGGCCCGGACTGGCGCGACCGGTTCGTCGAGTTCAACGACACTCCTGCCGCAGCGGCGAGCATCGGGCAGGTGCACCGGGCACGGTGGCGGGAGCCGGGGTACGGCCCGGCGGGCGAGCCGAACAGCCGCGACGTGGCGGTCAAGATTCAATATCCGGGCGCCGGTGACGCGTTGCTCGCCGACCTCAAGCAGCTCTCCCGGCTGGGCGGGATGTTCCGGGCCATCCAACCCGGCCTCGATGTCAAGCCGCTCCTCGTCGAGTTGCGTGAGCGGATCACCGAGGAGCTGGACTACGAGCTGGAGGCCGAGTCGCAGCGCACCTTCGCCGCGGCGTACGCCGACGACGACGAGATCTTCATTCCGGAGGTCGTCTCCGCGTCGCCCCGGGTCCTGGTCACCGAGTGGGTGACGGGCACTCCGCTGGCCGACATCATCCGTGAGGGCACCGAGGAGCAGCGGGACGAGGCCGGCCGGCTGATGGCCACGTTGCACCTGTCCGCACCCCAGCGGGCCGGTCTGCTGCACGCCGACCCGCACCCGGGAAACTTCCGGCTCCTGCCCGACGGCCGGCTCGGCGTGATCGACTTTGGCGCGGTGGCCCGGATGCCGGAGGGCACACCGGAGCCGATCGGCCTCATCGCCGGGCGGGCTCTGCGCGGCGATGCGGACGGGGTGGTGGCAGGGCTCCGGGACGAGGGGTTCATCGGCGCCACCGACGAGATCGACGCCGAGGGAGTCCTCGATTTCCTCCGCCCGATGCTGGAGCCCATCGCCGCCGACGGGTTCCGGTTCAGCCGGGCCTGGCTGCGGGCCGAGGCGGCACGGCTGGCCAGCCCCCGCTCCCCCACCTACCAGTTGAGTCGACAGCTCAACCTGCCACCGTCGTACCTGCTCATCCACCGGGTGACGCTCGGTTCGATCGGGGTGCTCTGCCAGTTGGAGGCCAAGGCCCCGTACCGGAGCATCCTGGAACGCTGGCTGCCGGGCTTCGCGCCGGTCGCCTGAGGATGTGAGGAAGGGCGGGTGCCGGTCGGCACCCGCCCTTCTGCGTGGGGTGGTACTAGAGAATGCCCAGGTCGCGCGCCGACTGGTTGCGGCTGTTCATGGCGACGGTACGGGCGGATCGGGTTGCCTCAGTGCTCGTGGTGGTACGACCGGCCTGAGGCCGGCGCATTCGAGCCCTGGTCAACGCTTCGTGGAGTAGTTGCATCTCGAAGGCTCCACTCGGAACGTTCAACATCGTTTTCTCACTCACTGCCGGTGTGCCACCGGCGTAGTTGGAACGGGTCGGGAACATGTCAGGCTGCCAGCCGGACCGCGCCACGCACCTCGGACAGCCCACTGGCCGCCAGGCGCGCCTCGGCCTCGACCCGGAGCGCGGCGTCACGAGCGACGTCCTCCTTGCGCGGACGGCCACGGGGCCGCTTGCGCGGAACGACCGCGCCACGCTCGAAGATCTCGCCGCCCCAGACGCCCCACGGCTCCGCTCGCTCCACCGCTCCGGCCAGGCATTCGACGCGCAGCGGGCAGTCCCCGCAGAGCGACTTGGCCAGCTCGAGCTCGGCAGGCGAGTCGGAGAACCACAGGTCGGGGTCGAACTTCCGGCAGGGCAGGTTCGCCTCCAGCTCGACGCTCACATCGAGGGGGGCCAACGCCAGACTCATCTCCCGGTCACCTCTCTCTCACTTCGATCTCGTGGATCGCATTCCGACGTACTTCGGCGGGGCAAAAAATTGAGGCCGCGGATCCCGGTAGCGGGTTCCGCGGCCTCGAGGTGAGCCGGTGTCTGAGATTCAGACTGGTCTACCTCGAGGTGGAACGCCGCGGACATCCGTGCGCTTCTTCGCGCCATCGATGCCCATGCCCGTGATGCCACTGGTCCCCTCGACTCCGGCATTCGGCGCAACGGTCAGGTTCAGCTCGGCCTGAACCTGGTGCACCTGCGGAAGCGACGGTCGTGCGGCCGCAAGGGCCACCCGGACAGCCGACAGCGGAGCGTGGACAGACGGCATCGCCGTCAGACGCTCATAGGTGAAGATCTCCACGGTGGCCACCTCCCTCACGTTCCTCGAATCGACTGGACCAACCCCCGTGAGCAGCCGGAATGGCGCCGCTCGCGTGGTGTGTTCTGAGGCTATTCCTCGCCTGGGCGCGAGGGCAAACGAATTTACGACGAGATTTCGAAAGTTTTCTCCGGGCAGACGTCGTCCACCCCCGCGCCCCCCACGAGCGCCAGTACCGACTCGCCGTAGAGACCCAGTTTGCGAGGGCCGATGCCGGCGATGGCGATCAACTCCTCCGGTCGGCCGGGCCGCCGCTCGGCCAACGCGGTCAACGTGGCATCGGTGAACACCACGTACGCCGGGACCTTCTGCGCGCCGGCCACCCGCTGCCGCCACTCGCGCAGGCGTTCGTGCAGCTCGTCGTCGATGTCGGACGGGCAGGTGGGGCAGCGACCGAGCTTCCGGTCCGGGCCGGCGAGCAGGGTGGCGCCGCAGATCCGGCAGGACACGATCTGCGTCCGACGCCGCTCGGGACGGGGTGCGGGACCGGTGGAGGCACCGGCCCGCTCGGTGCCTCCGGAGCGGTCGAGCTGGGGCAGGAACCGCGAGGGCCGTCGGGCCCGCCCGCCCGGCGAGCGCGCGGCGGCGTACGACAGCCAGAGCCACTGCCGGGCCCGGGTGATCCCGACGTAGAGCAGCCGGCGCTCCTCCTCCACGTGCTCGACCGTCTTGGCGTACGTGGTGGGCAGCGTGCCCTCGGCGAGGCCGACCAGGAAGACGGCGTCCCACTCCAGCCCCTTGGCCGAGTGCAGCGATGCCAGCGTGACCCCGTCCACCGTCGGCACGTGCTGCTGGGCGGCCCGGCGTGCCAGTTCCTCGGTGAAGTCGGTGAGGGTGACCGCGCGCTCCACCGAGGCGGCCTCGCCGATCGGCACCACCTCGGGCGTGGCCGCGTACTCCTCGGCGAGCTGGACCAGCGCGGCCAGCGCCTCCCAGCGCTCGCGGGCGGCGCCGCCGGCCGGGGGCGTGTCCGGCGCCCAGCCGACGGCGGTGAGCGCCTCGACGACGGCGGTGGGCAGCGGCGTCTCCCCCGGGATGGATCGGGTGGCGGAGCGCAGGGCGACCATCGCCTGGCGAACCTCGGTGCGCTCGAAGAAGCGCTCGGCGCCCTGGACGACGTACGGCACGGCGGCCCCGGTCAGCGCCTTCTCGTACGCCTCGGACTGCGCGTTGGTCCGGAACAGCACGGCGATCTCCTTCGCCGGCGTTCCCCCGTCGATCAGCGACCGGCAGCGCGCGGCCACCGCGTTCGCCTCGGCCGGCTCGTCGGTGAAGATCCGCAGGTCGGGTTCCGGCCCCGGAGGGCGCTGTCCGCTCAACTCCAGTCGCAGCCGCGCCTCGGTGCCGCGAGCCTGGGAGATCACGGCGTTGGCGAGCCCGACGATCTGCGGGGTGGAGCGGTAGTCCCGGACCAGCCGGACCACCGTGGCGTTCCGGTGCTGGCGCGGGAAGTCGACCAGGTACGCCGACGTCGCCCCGGTGAACGAGTAGATGGTCTGGCTGGCGTCACCGACCACCGTCAGGTCGGTGCGGCCGCCCAGCCAGGCGTCCAGCAGCCGCTGCTGGAGCGGGTTGACGTCCTGGTACTCGTCGACCACGAAGTGCCGGTACTGGCCACGGACCTGTTCGGCGACGTCCGGGTGCTCCTCGATGCCCCATACCGCGGCCCGCAGCATGTCCTCGAAGTCGATCACCCCGTTGGAGCGTTTGAGCTGCTCGTACGCGGTGAACACGTCGGCGACCTTCGCCGGCTCGTGTGGCGTGTCACGCAGCGCGCGGGCCGCCGCCACGACGTAGTCGCCCGGTTCGACGAGCGACGACTTGGCCCACTCGATCTCGCCGGCCAGGTCCCGTGCGGCAGCCCGGTCGGTACGCAGACCGACCCGGGCGGCGGCGAGAGTGACCAGCCGCACCTTGCTGTCCAGCAGCTCGGGCATGGCTCGGCCGGCCAGCAGGCGGGGGGCGAAGTAGCGCACCTGGCGCAGTGCGGCGGCGTGGAAGGTCCGCGCCTGGACACCGTGCGCCCCGAGCACTGTGAGACGGTGTCGCATCTCGGCGGCGGCGCGGGCGGTGAAGGTGACCGCGAGCACGTGCCGGGGCGAGATCTCACCGGAGAGCGCCCGGTGAGCGATCCTGGAGGTGATCGCGCGGGTCTTGCCGGTGCCGGCCCCGGCCAGGATGCAGACCGGGCCGGCGGGTGCGGTCACCGCGGAGCGCTGCTCCGGGTCCAGCCCGGCGAGTACGCCTTCCGACGCTGAGTGAACCCCCACAACCAGGAATCATCTCAGCTCCCCCGGGCGTTGTAGCGGACAGCCTCGGCTTGATCGGCAAGCCGGCGGCCGGAGCAGCTGGAGGATCAGATCATGCTGACGATGTATTCCACTCCCTGGTGCGGCTACTGCCACCGGCTGAAGTCGCAGCTCGACCGGGAAGGCATCGGGTATGAGGTGGTCGACATCGAGCAGGACCCGAAGGCCGCGGACTTCGTGATGAGCGTCAACGGCGGCAACCAGACGGTGCCGACGCTGCGTTTCGACGACGGCAGCGCCCTGACCAACCCCTCGATCACACAGGTCAAGCAGCACCTGGCCACGCTGGGCGCCTGACCGCCCGGTACGACACTCCAACGGCCGCCCTCCGGGGCGGCCGTTCGTCGTTCCCGACATCCGTCACCGCCGGAACGGCCGCCGGGTGGCCGTGGTCACCGACCCGTCGATGCCGGCGTCGAGCGGGCGGCGCGGCCCCGGCAGGGCCGGCGGCCTCGACGTCGGCGCCCCGGACGGCGCGCTCAGGTGCCGGCCCCGCCAGAGGTAGGCGCCGGCGGCCAGCGTGGCCACCCCGACCAGCACGAACAGGGCCCGGTAGTCCAGGACGCCGACCAGGAGGGCGCCCGCGCCGATGGAGAGCGCCTGCGGTCCGCTGACCAGCGCCTGGGTGGCCGCCGCCACCCGTCCGACCAGGTCGGGTGGGGTGCGCCGCTGGATCAGCGTGTGCAGACCCACCATCGTCAGGGGCAGCGAGACGCCGGCCAGCAGCACCGCCGCGAACCCGAGCGGCAGTTCGGGATACGCGAGCGCGAGCGCGGCCGGCGCGAAGAACGCCACCCCGGCGGCCAGCGTGCCGACCTCGCCGAGCCGGCGGACCAGGGCCGGTGAGCAGAGCCCCCCGCACAGCCCGCCGACGCCCTGCACCATCACGAGTACGCCCACGAACGCGGCGTCCCGGTCCAACCCCTGGTCGACGTACGCGAAGATCAACGACTCGCTGAAGCCCATCACCAGCGACCCGAGCCCGTAGCCGACGAGGGCTCGGCGCAGCGCCGGCTCACCAGTCAGGTGCCGCAGGCCCGCGCCCAGCTCGGCGGGCCAGCGCAGCCGTACGGTGGGCGGCGACTGCGCCGGGCTCGGCACCGCGGTCACCACCGCGGCGGCGGTCACGAAGCCGACCATGCCGATGGCGGCCAGCGCCCACCCACCGAGCGCCGCGTAGAGCGCCGCGCCGACCAGCGGACCGATCAACCGCAACCCCTGGCGTACGGTCTGCAGCGCGCCGTTGGCCTCGGCCAGCAGGTCCACGGGCACCAGTTGCCGGATCAGTCCGCTGAGCGCCGCGCCGAGCGTGATGGACGACAGCCCGTACAGGGCGGCCACCAGATAGACGAGCCAGACGTCGTTCGCGTCGCGGACGGTGAACAGCGGCACGAGCAGCAGCGCGGTGACGACGTTCGCGGCCACGAAGAAGGGCCGGCGCGGGTACCGGTCGACGAACCAACCGACCAGTGGCGCCATCGTCATCGGAGCGACGACGGCGAAGATGATGCCGCCGGCGAGCCCGTTGGAGCCGGTCAGGTCCTTGACCCAGATGGCGAGCGCGAGCAGCAGGATCGACTCGGCGGTCATGCTGGCCAGCAGGCCGCCGAACAGCAGGCGGAAGTCGGGTCGGCGCAGGACGGTGCGCATGGGGTCCCTCCGGCAGGGTGGCGTGCCCGGCTGGGCGCGGTCGACGGGGCTGGGACCGCGGGTCCGTCATCGTCCGGCGTACCCGTGGTCCATTTTTGGTAAGACACGCCCCCGCCGGAACCTCCGACACCGGTCGCGCCGTCCATACTGACCGTGGGGGGCGAATTTCATACAGTTACCGTCGCGTCTGCGGCGGACGACGGGAAAGAGGACACTGTGCCTCCTGCCGCACCCAGCCCAATCATGCGTCGTCGACGGTTGGGCATCGAACTGCGCAGCCTGCGCGAGACCGCGGGCCTCACCGGCGACCAGGTCATCGAACGGATCGGTTGGGCGTCCGCGTCCAAACTGTCACGCCTGGAGAACGGCCGCAGCAGACCGGACCCGCAGGACGTCGGCGTCCTGCTGGACCTCTACGGCGCCGACGCCGCGGCGCGCGAGGAGTTGCTCGGGATCGCCGGTGAGGCCGGCGACATGCGCGGCTGGTTGAAGAACTTTCCGGTGATGACGCAGCAGCAGCGCAGCTGGGCCGAGTTGGAGGCGGGCTGCGCGGAGATCTCCGAGTACAACCCGGTGCTGGTGCCGGGCCTGCTACAGACCGCCGGGTACGCGCGGGTCCGCCTCCTCTCGGCGCGCCGGGTGGGCGAGGGCGCCGGCGAACCCGAGCCGGCGGACGAGCTGGAGACCGAGGTTCGGGCGCGGTTGGCTCGTCAGAGCCTGCTGACGCGCGAGCCGCACGCGCCGAGCTACACGGCCGTGCTGGAGGAGGCGACTCTGGGCCGTCGGGCCGGCCCGCCCGAGGTGCTGCACGAGCAGCTGCACCAGCTGTGCGAGCTGGCCCTGCTGCCGAACGTGACGCTGCACGTGCTTCCGCGGGACACCCAGGTCGGCGATTGGTACCTTCCGCCGACCGCCTTCTCCCTCTATCGGTTCGCCGATCCACTCGATCCGGAGACATTGGCCATCGAAGGGGGGTTCACCGACGTCATGTCGACCGAGTCAATCACGCTAAATCGCTATAAAGTAGTGTTCGAGTGGCTATGCACGGCGGCACTGAACGCCTCGGACACCCTCTCCTGGCTGATCGAGGCGACGGGACGGCTGACCGGGGCGGGCCCCGGATCCACAGTGGCGTTCGGGCCGGCAACGGCGCCGACCCAACGCCGCCGTGATTCGGGGCGGCTGACGGACCGGTGATCCACGGGGGACCATCCGTCGGGACGTGCGGCACCACTCGTCCCATTGGATCGGTTCACACCAGGAGCAGAGCCATGAACGACATCCACCACACGCCGTCCGTCTCCGCCAGTTCGCTGGCGGACGCCCCGTGGCGTACCAGCACACGCAGCCAGACCTCCAACTGCGTGGAGGTCGCACCGCTGGGCAGCGGCCCGTCGGCGGTCGCGCTGCGCGACAGCAAGGACCGGGGCGGCCCGGTGCTGCTGTTCAACCGGGCCGGTTGGCTCGGTTTCATCGCTGGAGCGAAGACGGGCCAGTTCGATCTGAACTGATCCTCCACTGAGGCGGGGCCGTCGGCACAATGCCGGCGGCCCCGCCGTCGTATCCGCCGGCGACCCCGCTGACCAGGCATCCGCCGATCGGACGAGGCTCGAAACCAATAGGCGCGTTTCACTTGCCGGGATGAACACGGGGCGTAACATGACCCACGAAACGTGGAACTTCCACACTGGCTCATCCGTCGCGGTTCATCCGGAGACCCTGATGCGGTTCCTGATCGTTCGCACCGACATCCGCACCGTCGCCGACGGGGACATCGCCGCCGCCTGGGCGGACGGCCATCGCCTCCGCGACGAGACGACCACGCCCGAGCCACGCCGGCAGACCGTCCACGCCGAGGACCGGGACGCCGCGTTACTGCTGGCCCGGGCCCTGTCCACAGTCGGCGCGGTACGAGCCGGCAAGCAACGGGTCAAGGTCCTTCCGCTCAGCGAAGTGCGGCCCGCCTTCCGGCGCAGACCCAGCCGGACCGGTACCTGACCCACCAGACGTCCGTCGTGGTCGGCTCGGCTCCCCCGCCGCGTCATTCGCTCCCACCGACCACGGCGGCCCGTGTTCCCGGCCCGTGACCGCCGCGGCAACGTCGGCCACGGGCCGGGACCGTGCTCAACGCCCGGCGTCCACCCAGCCGTCCAGCCAGCGGTGGATGAGGAACAACGCGATCGACGACGGCGGCGGCAGGATCAGCCGGGCGCCGTCCCCCACGTCCACCGTCCGCCCCGCGCACGCCGCCCCGATCTCGTCCCGCGTGAACCACCGGGCGTAAGCGATCTCGGACGGATCGACCCGCACCGGGTCCGCCGGATCGGCGGTGGCCAGGAAGCCCAGCATCAGCGAACCCGGGAACGGCCAGGCCTGGCTGCCGACGTACCCGATCCGCTCGACCCCGATGCCCACCTCCTCGCGGACCTCGCGCAGCACGGCGGCCTCCGCCGACTCCCCCGGCTCGACGTAGCCCGCCAGGCAGGAGTAGCGCCGTCCGCCCGGGGTCCCCGGCCAGCCGGCGTTGTTGCCGAGCAGGCAGCGGCCGTCGGGGCCGTCGACGCCGTCGTGCACCAGCACGATCATCGCCGGGTCGGTGCGCGGCCAGATCCGGCCACCATTGCGATCCACCCGCGACCAGCCGGCCTCGTCCATCACCGTCGGCGCGCCGGTCGCCGACGAGTAGCCGTGCCGGGTATGCCAGTTCAGCAGCGCGAGCGCGGTGGTGAAGATGCCGGCCTCCCGGTCGCCGAGCAGGTGGCCCACCTCCCGCAGGTTGACCGCTCGGGTGCCCGACACCGCCGGCAGCGGCGTGTCGAGCGCGAACACCGGCACCCCGTCCGGCTCGACACCGAGGAACATCGCGGTCGACTCGGCGCCGGCCGGCACGTCGGCGGCGTCGAACAGCACCAGCGTCGGGGGCGACACGTCGGTACGTGCGAGCGTCCGCCCGTCGTCGGTCGAGTCGAGCAGCAGCATCCGTCCGCGCAGCCATGCCTCGGTCAACCACTGCGCGTCACCCCGCCGGTGCGCGGCGCGATCCAACGTCGAACGCGCCAGCGGTGGCGCCGCCTCGCCGCTCACGTCGTCGCCCCGCTGGTCGCCGCCCAGCCGCGGCGCTGGGCGACACGGCCGGGCGTGCCGTGCCCGTCCCGCCTCACGGCTGCACCGGCTCGGTGTGGACCGGCATCAGCGCGGCCAACCCCGGGGTGATCCGCTCGGCGTCGCCGAGGACGACCACCGCCGCCCGGGCGGGCGCGAGGTAGTGGGCGGCAACCCGCGCCACATCGTCGACGGTCGCCTTCGCCAGTCGGGCCGCGTACTCCGCGAGGAACTCCAGACGCAGGCCGTTCCCGGCGTACGCGCTGGTCAGCGCGGCCAGACCCGCCTGGGTGGCCATGCCGAGCTGGAGGGTGCCCAGGGCGTACTGGCGGGCCTGCTCCAACTCCTCGAGCTTCGGCGGCAGTGACGCCAGCCGACCCAGCTCGTACATGGTCTCCAGTAGCGCCGGGCCGGTGACCTCGGTGGCCACCTCGGCGCCGCCGACCAGCACCGACCCGGCCACCGAATGCTCGACCACCGAGTGCGAACCGTACGTGTAGCCCTTGTCCTCGCGGATGTTCTCCACCCAACGGGACGAGAAGTAGCCGCCGAAGATCAGGTTGGCCAGTTGCAGCGCCGCGTGGTCGGGGTCGGTGCGCGGCACGGCGGGCAGCGCGACCCGCAGCGAGGACTGCACCGAGCCGGGCCGGTCGACGAGCAGCAGCGGCCCCGGCTCAAGCGGCGGGGTGGCCGGCAGGTTGGCCGTACGCCCGGCCCCGGTCCACCCGGCGAGCGCCCGTTCGACCGCGTCCAGCGCCTTCTCCGGCTGCACGTCCCCGACCACCACCAGCTGTGCACCGGCGGGGTGCACGCGCTCGGCGTGCAGGCTGCGCAGTGCCGCCGGGCGTACGCCACGGAGCTGGCCCGGCTCCGGGGTCTGCGTGGCGTACGGGTGCCGCCCGTAGATCCTCTTCAACAACGCTTCCCGGGCCAGGTGCGACGGCTGACTCTGCGCGACCTGGATCCGGTCGATCAGCCGGTCCCGTTCGGCGGCCACCTCGTCGCCGGGGTAGCTGGCACCGGTCAACACCTCGGCCAGCAGCTCCAACATCCGGTCCAGGCCGGTGACCAGGCCCGCGCCGGAGATCATCAGTCGGTCCGGATCGACGCCCGCAAAGAGCCCGCCGCCCACCTTCTGCAACTCGGCGGCGAGCTGCACGCTGGTCATCGACTCGGTGCCGGAGAGCATGGTCTGCGAGAGCATCGCGCCGCGCGCCGGGTGGGCGCGGCCGAACGGCACCCAGAGCCGCAGCTCCACCAGGGGCACGGCGGGCCGGCGTACGGCGATCACGGTCAGCCCGTTGCGCAGTGTGCGCTCGGCCTGCTTGGGCACCTTGATCTTGCGGGTGGGGCCGAGCGGGGGCAGCGTACGCGGCCCGGCGGTGGCGGTGGTCGTCATCGGGTACCTCCGGGGATGACTTCGACCATCGCCCGGCGCTCCGGGCGCAGGGTGGCCGCAGCGGCGCGGACCTGTTCCTCGGTGACGTCGCCGACCAGTCGGGGCAGGTCGTTGAGCAGGCCCGGCTCGCCGCGTTGCTGCTCCAGGACGGCCATCCGCAGCGCCCGGCCGAGCACCGCGTCGGTGTCGCGGAGCAGGTGGGTGGCCATCCGCGCCTGGGTGCGGGCCAACTCGCCGTCCGTCAGCCCGTCGGTCGCCAGCCGGTCCAGTTCCTCGTCGACGGTGCGCAGCACCTTGTCCACGTCGCCGCCGGGCGGCAGATGTGCCTGCAACAGCAACGCCGTCGGGTCACGCACGTCGAACGGGTCGCCAATGAAGCCGAGGTAGCCACCCAGGCTGGTCACCGTGCGGTCGCGCTGCACCAGGCGTTCGACCAGTCGGGACGCTTCGCCGTCGGTGAGCACCTCGGCCAGCACCACGTACGGCAGGTAGCCGGCGAAGTCGCCGATCGGGTCGGGTACCCGCCACGCGCCGGCCACCGCCGGCAGCGGCGCCAGGGCGTCCGTGTACGAGCTGCGCCGCTCGGCGGTCAGGTCGGGCTCGGTGAAGTCGGGCCGCTGTGGCGCGGGCCGGGCCGGCACGTCGCCGAAGTGCCGGGTCACCAGCTCGGTCGCCTCGGCCACGTCGATGTCACCGCTGACGGCCAGGACCGCGTTGCCGCTGGCGTAGTAGCGACGGAAGAAGTCGGCGGCGTCGGCGACGGTGGCCGACTCCAGGTCGTCGAACGAGCCGTAGCCGTCGTGGGCGTTCGGGAACGTGTCGAACATGACCGGCGGCAGGGTCAACCAGGGGAAGCCACCGTACGGCCGGCTGAGCACGTTGACCCGGATCTCCTCCTTGACGACGTCGACCTGGTTGCGCAGGTTCTCCTCGGTCAGGCGGGGTGCCCGCATCCGGTCCGCCTCGAGGAACAGGGCGCGCTCCAGCGCGTTGCTCGGCAGCGTCTCGAAGTATTCGGTGTAGTCCAGGTGGGTCGAGCCGTTGAACGTGCCACCAGCACCCTGCACGTGGCGGAAGTGGGCCAGCTTCTCCAGATTTTCCGAGCCCTGGAACATCAGGTGCTCGAAGAGATGCGCGAAGCCCGTACGCCCCTGGGGTTCGGATCGGATGCCGACGTCGTAGACCACCGCCACCCCGATCACCGGGGCACTGCGATCGGGGGTGAGGACCACCCGCAGGCCGTTGTCGAGTGTGAACCGCTCGACCGGATACTTCGTCGCTGGAATTCTGGATCTCCGCGCCGCCACGGGATCGACCCTAGCGCGTCGGCACGCCCGCCACCGGCGACCTTCGTGCAGCCGCCGCCACCGGGTGTGCTGCCACCCGGGGCAGCACCTCCGCGCCGACCCGCTCGGCCTCCTCACGGTGGGGCCAACCGGAGAGGATGAACTCATCGACGCCGAGCGCGGCGTACTCGTCGATGCGGGCGGCGACCTCGGCGTAGCTGCCAACGAGCGCGGTGCCGGCGCCCTCGCGGACCAGGCCGACGCCGGCCCAGAGGTTCGGCGCGACGGTGAGCCCGTCGGTGCGGCCGGCGTTCAGCGCGGCCATCCGGGCCTGCCCGACGGAGTCCATCCGGCGGAACCGGGTCTGTGCGGCGGCGATCCGCTCCGGGCTCATCCCGGCCATCAGCCGGTCGGCCTCGGCCCACGCCTGCCCGCTTGTGGGCCGGGCGATGACGTGCAGCCGCAGACCGGTGCGCAGGGTGCGGCCATGTTCGGCGGCGAGCGTCCGGATGCGGGCGACCCGGGCGGCGATGGCCGCGGGCGGCTCACCCCACATGAGGTACGTGTCGGCCTGCCGGGCGGCCACCGTCTCGGCGGCCGGGGACGCGCCACCGAAGTAGACCGCCGGCACCGGGACCAGTGGACTGGCCAGGCCCCCACCCTCGACTGTGTAGTGCGCGCCGGAGTAGTCGAAGGGGCGGCCGGCCCAGGCTCGGCGGAGCACCTCGATGAACTCGCCCGTGCGGGCGTAGCGGTCGTCGTGCCCGAGGAAGTCGCCATACGCCCGCTGCTCGGCCGGGTCGCCGCCGGTCACGATGTTGAGCGACAGCCGACCGCCGGTGACCGCCTGGAACGCCGCGGCCTGTTGGGCGATGAGGGTGGGCAGCGCGAAGCCGGCCCGGACGGCGACCAGCATGCCGAGTCGCTCGGTGTGCTGGGCGACGGCCGCGCAGACGATCCACGGGTCGGGGCAGCCGGCACCGACCGGCGTCAGGACGGCGGTGAACCCGTTCGCCTCCGCGGCCCGGCCGACCTCGGCCAGGTAGGCCACCGTCGCGGCCCGGTCGTGCCTCGCTGCCCCCGCGGTGACGGTGGCGGCACCGACCTGGTCGCCGTCGCCGGAAGTGGGGAGGAACCAGTGAAAGGTCAACGTGCCATCACCCTTCTAGCCGATCATCGGTGCCGAACACCCTATCAAGACGGTAGGAAATGCCGACATAACTGAGACGCCCCTTCCCGCCATGTGGATGGGCCTTGACGCTGCCCCTGGCCTGGCCCACTCTTCCTACCAAGTAAGTAGGAATACTGCGGATTGGATGGACGATGAGACGGCTCCCCCTGCGCCGGTTGGTCACCCTGGCCACCCTCGCCGCCCTCGGCGCGGCGACCCTGGGCAGCACCGCCGCGTGTGGCGACGACAGCGAGGGCGCGGGGGGCGGCTCCGGCCCGGTGACCCTGCGGCTCGGCTACTTCCCCAACATCACCCACGCGCCGGCCGTCGTCGGCGTGGAGAAGGGCATCTTCGCCGAGAAGCTCGGCGCCGACGTCAAGCTGGAACCGAAGACCTTCAACGCCGGCCCGGCCGCCATCGAGGCCGTCTTCTCCGGAGCGCTGGACGCGACCTACATCGGCCCGAACCCGACCGTCAACGCGTTCTCGAAGTCCAAGGGCGAGGCCGTCCGGGTGGTCTCCGGCGCCGCCTCCGGAGGCGTGGCGCTGGTCGTCAAGCCCGGCATCAACGGGCCGCAGGACCTCAAGGGCAAGAAGGTCGCCACCCCGCAGCTCGGTAACACGCAGGACGTGGCCGTCCGCTACTGGCTCAAGCAGCAGGGGCTGACCACCACCAAGGAGGGCGGCGGCGACGTGAAGATCGTGCCGCAGGAGAACGCCCAGACGGTGGAGACGTTCAGCAGCGGCGCGATCGACGCCGCCTGGGTACCCGAGCCGTTCGTGTCCCGGCTGGTCAACGCCGGCGGCAAGGTGCTCGTCGACGAGCGGGACCTGTGGCCGGACAAGAAGTTCGTCATCACCAACCTGCTGGTCAGCACCAAGTTCCTCAAGGCGCACCCGGACGTGGTGCAGAAGCTGGTCGACGGCCAGGTCGCCGCGAACGAGTTCGTCAACAGCAAGCCGGACGAGGCCCAGCAGGCCATCTCCGACGCGATCGGCAAGATCACCGGCAAGCCGCTGGACCTCAAGCTGATCAAGCAGGCGTGGCCGACGTTGGAGTTCACCAACGACCCGATCGCCACCTCCCTCAAGGCCGGACTCGACCACGCCGTCGAGGTCAAGCTCACCGAGCCCGTCGACCTCAAGGGCCTGTACGACCTGACCTACCTCAACAAGTCGCTCAAGGCGGCCGGCAAGCCCGAGGTCACCCAGCCATGACGTCGACCACGACGACGCCGCAGAGCGCGACCACCTCGGTCGCGCTCTCCGGCGTGACCAAGGTGTACGGACGCGGCGCGAACGCCGTACTGGCCCTGGACGGGGTCTCCCTCGACGTGGCGCCGGGCGAGTTCGTCTGCCTCGTCGGCGCGTCCGGCTGCGGCAAGAGCACGCTGCTCAACCTGGTGGCCGGCCTGGACCGTCCCAGCGGCGGCGAGATCGGCATCGCCGGTGGCGCCAGCCCGGGGCTGATGTTCCAGGAGCCGGCGCTGTTCCCCTGGCTGACCGTCGAGGCCAACGTGGAGGTGCCGCTCAAGTTACGCGGCCTTCCCCGCGCCGAGCGCCGCGACCGGGTGGCCGAACTGCTGCGCACGGTGCACCTGGCCGAGTTCGGCCGCAAGCGTCCGCACGAACTGTCCGGCGGGATGCGCCAGCGCGTCGCGCTGGCCCGCACCCTGGCCCTGGACACGCCGGTGCTGCTGATGGACGAGCCGTTCGGCGCCCTGGACGCCATGACCCGCGACATCCTGCACGACGAGCTGGAACGGATCTGGTCCGAGCGCCGACTCTCGGTCCTGTTCGTCACGCACAACGTCCGTGAGGCCGCCCGACTGGCCGACCGCATCATCCTGCTCTCCAGTCGCCCCGGCCGGATCATCTACTCCGCCGAGGTGGACATCCCTCGTCCACGACGGATCGACTCTCCCGAGGTCGCCGCCATCGCCGCCGAGGTCACCGAACGACTGCGTACGGAGGTGGGCCGCCATGGCCAGTGACACCCTCACCAGCACCGCGCGTAGCGATGCGGAGATCACCGGACTGGACGCGCTGGAGATCGCCGGCCGGGAGAAGGAGGTCTCCCGGGGCACCCGGCTCTGGGCCGCCACCTGGCCCAAGCTCGCCGCGCTGGCCATCGCCATCCTCGCCTGGCAGGTGGTGGTCTGGTCGGGCTGGAAGCCGCCGTACTCCCTGCCGGGCCCGCTGGTCGTCGGCCGCGAGCTGCTCACCCAGGCCCAGGGTCCGCAGCTCTGGGAGGGCCTGCTCACGACGCTGCGCCGAGCGGCCCTCGGGTACGTCTTCTCGGTCGCCGTCGGCCTGCTCCTGGGTCTCGCGGTGGCCCGGTCCACGGTGCTGCGCGCCGCCATCGGCTCGATGATCACCGCGTTGCAGACCATGCCGTCGATCGCCTGGTTCCCGCTGGCCATCCTGCTGTTCGAACTGAGCGAGAAGGCGATCTTCTTCGTGGTGGTGCTCGGCGCTGCGCCGTCGATCGCGAACGGCGTGATCTCCGGCGTGGACTACGTGCCACCACTGCTGCTGCGCGCCGGTCGCAACCTGGGCGCTCGCGGGCTCAACCTCTACCGGTACGTGATCGCACCCGCCGCGCTGCCGGCGATCGTCGCGGGCCTCAAGCAGGGCTGGGCGTTCTCCTGGCGCAGTCTGATGGCCGGCGAGCTGCTCGTGGTCGGCATCTCGCAGACCTCGCTCGGCGCGCAGCTCACCTACTCCCGCGAGCTGTCCGACGCGCCGTGGCTGCTCTCCACCATGATCGTGATTCTGGTCGTCGGTCTGGTCGTCGACGCCGCGTTCGGCGCGGCGGACAAGGCGATCCGCCGCCGTTGGGGCGTACTGGACCAGGCTGGTCAGTGAGGTGTACGTCTCCGCGCGCAGTGACTACGCGCTCCGGGCGATGCTCGCCGTCGCCGCCGCCGCACCGGGCGGCGACGGTGTCGGCGAGCTGGTGAAGGCGGGCAACCTGGCCGAGGTACAGGAGATCCCGCTCAGCTTCCTGCAGGGCATCCTGCTCGACCTGCGCCGGGCCGGCCTGCTGTACAGCCACCGCGGCGCCGACGGCGGGTACGCGCTGACCAGGCCGGCCACCGAGATCACGGTCGGGGACGTGCTGCGCGCGGTCGGCGGCTCACTGACCACCGTGCGCGGTCTGCCGGCCGAGCGGGCCGTCTATCACGGGGTGGCCGCCGGGCTCACCGACGTCTGGCTGGCGGTGCACGGGGCGATCGCCACGGTCGTCGACAGCACCACCCTGGCAGACCTGCTGGCCCACAACCAAACCCCCGCCACCCCCTGACCCACCCCGCCCCGCCCCGCCCCGCCGCCGCGATCTTGCACTTTCTGCGGCGACAAAAGGGGTGTATCACGGCAAATCGGCGACCGAAAGTGCGAGATCGACGAGTTGGTTGACCCGCGTTGACCCGCGCACCCGCGCACCCGCGCACGAAGGCGGTGTGGTCGGGCCGGTGCCCCGCCGGCCCGACCACACCTCGTTTCGATCCTGTCCCTCCGCCGGCACCGGTCGGCCGTTCGCTGTTCAGCCCCGGTGCTCGACCGTCGGGCCGGAGCCCGGATCGCCAGGACTGCGCAGCTCCACCAGACCGGCGGGCGCGTGGCCCGCCGTGGTGGCATGCCAGGGTCCGAAGGCCGCGACCATGGCGAGGAGCAGCCCGGCGAGCCCGACCGCGACCACCAGGATCAATTCGCGTAGGGCCCCCGAGCCGACTTCCCCCGCCATGGTCACTCCTCCCCCGTGCCGGGTCCCCCGCCCGGCTCCCCCCGCTGGTCAGCTTCGACCACCGTGCAGCGGGGCACAGTCGGCCAGCCGACCCATTTGAGGCTGATTACCGATTCAACCGAACGGCCAGCCGGCGGAAGTATCCCGAGGTGAACGGGCTGCGGCGGTGGGGCAGAAACGAACCGACCCGCCCAGCCGAAGCGGGACGGGTCGGTGACGTGCGGGAGGGATCAGACCGTACGCGGGCGGCGCGGGCGACGGGACCGGCCCGACGCGCGGTGCGCCGGGCGGGCGCCGCCGTCCGAGGTCGAGCCACCGGCGGTACGTCCCCGGCTGACAGCCACCGGCGGCGCGGCGATGGTGACCGGCACACCGGACGGCTCACGGGCACCGGTCACCCGGGCCAACGAACCGTCGCCCGGGCGCACCTGGACCGACTCCGGCCGGATGCCGGCGACGGCCATCAGGCGGGACATGTCCCGACGCTGCTCGGGCAGGACCAGCGTCACCACCGAGCCGGACTCGCCGGCACGGGCCGTCCGGCCACCCCGGTGCAGGTAGTCCTTCGCCTCGGTCGGCGGGTCCACGTTGACGACCATGTCGAGGCCGTCCACGTGGATGCCCCGGGCCGCCACGTCCGTGGCGACCAGGGCGGTCACCTGACCGTTGCGGAACTGCTCCAGGATGCGGGTGCGCTGCGGCTGGGACTTGCCACCGTGCAGCGCGGCGGCGCGTACACCCTTGGAGAGCAACTGGCGGGCGAGCCGGTCGGCCCGGTGCTTGGTACCCATGAACAGGATGGTGCGGCCCTCACGGGCGGCGATCCGGGTCAACGCGTCGGGCTTGTCGAGCGCGTCGACGTGCAGCACGTGGTGGGTCATCGCGGTGACCGTGGCGGTGCCGGGGTCGACCGAGTGGGTCACCGGGCTGCTGAGGAAGCGGCGGACCAGCCGATCCACACCACCGTCCAGGGTGGCGGAGAAGAGCATCCGCTGCCCCTGCGGGGCGACCTGCTCCAGGAGCTTGGTCACCTGCGGCAGGAAGCCCATGTCGGCCATCTGGTCGGCCTCGTCCAGCACGGTGATCTCGACCTGGTCGAGCCGGGCGTCGCCGCGGTTGATCAGGTCGTGCAGCCGGCCGGGGGTCGCCACGACCACCTCGGCGCCGGCGCGCAGCGCGTCCGCCTGGCGCTGCAACGACAACCCGCCGACGACCGTGGCGCAGCGCAGACCGACGGCGCGGGCGTACGGGGCGAGCGCGGTGGTCACCTGCTGCGCCAACTCCCGGGTCGGCACCAGCACCAGGGCCAGCGGGCGACCCGGCCGGGCCTTGCGGCCGGCGGTGCGCGAGAGCAGGGGGAGCCCGAAGGCGAGCGTCTTACCCGAGCCGGTACGACCCCGGCCGAGCACGTCCCGACCCGCGAGCGAGTCCGGAAGAGTCGCCGTCTGGATCGGGAACGGCTCGGTGATGCCCTGCGCGGTCAGCGCGCTCAGCAGTGCCGGCGCCAGACCGGTGTGGGCGAAAGACGGAATAACTGTGGTCACGCAGAAGCCTTCCTCGACGCGGCACGTGTCGAGGGAGGGCGCCGAAGTCGGCGCTGTCAACCGGCGGCGCAAGGCAGCCAGGACTCACAAGCACGAACCGATTGGAGTACGGGCCGGCCCGCCGCCGGGCCGCCGCCTGCGGAGGCAGGCGGCGGCGAGGCGGGCCGGTCCCGTCACCGTCACACCCGGAGGGCGCGACAGGTAACGCTGACCGATCCGAAGATCAGATCGGGCGGATGTTCTCCGCCTGCGGGCCCTTCTGGCCCTGGGTCACCTCGAACTCGACCCGCTGGTTCTCGTCCAGGCTCCGGTAGCCGGAGGACTGGATCGCCGAGAAGTGGGCGAAGACGTCAGCGCCGCCGTTGTCCGGGGTGATGAAGCCGAAGCCCTTGTCAGCGTTGAACCACTTCACGGTGCCAATAGCCATGTGTTTCGTCTCCTTGACGGAACGTCGGACGCGCACTTGTTGCGTGCCCGAAGAGGAGCGCTCCGCGCGGGGATGCGCGAATCGCCTGTCGCTTCTGGTCGCCCCGCCCGGAGAACTCCGGACACAACAAAGAGCGCCTGGGGCCACAATCCCGCCAGGCGCACACAGAGTCTCTGGTAACCAAAACTGCAACCCAGTCAACGTACCACGGATTTCCCCGTGATGGTCAAACTCGGGTGGAATCCACGGGCAAATGGGCGATCATGGCGGTGAGCCCGGTCACGTCCAGCAGATCGGTCGGACGGACCGTGACCCCGTCCCGCACGTAGTGGAACGCCGCGCCCACCCGCTCGACCGGGACGCCGGCCAGCTCGGCCCAGGCCAGCCGGTACACGGCCAACTGCACCGCCGCCACATCCGCGGCCGGTCCGGCGGGACGCGCGCCGGTCTTCCAGTCGACCACGTCGAACCGGTCGCCCGGACGGGCGAAGACCGCGTCCATCCGCCCCCGGACCACCACACCCGCGATCACCGTGGCGAACGGCACCTCCACCTCGACCGGCACCCGGTTGGCCCACTCGCTGGCCAGGAAACGCTCCTGAAGCTCGACCAGCGCCTCGTCCGGCGCGGCGTCCGCGTCGGCCGCGCCCGGCAGCTCGTCCAGGTCCAGCAACCGGTCGGCGCCGAATCGCTGCTCCAGCCAGGCGTGGAAGGCGGTGCCCCGGCGGGCGTACGGGTTGGGTTCGGCGGGCACCGGGCGGCGCAGCGTACGCGCCAGCGCCGCCGGGTCACGCCGCAACGCCACCAACTGGGTGACGCTCAGCTGCCCGGGCAGGGCCACCTCGACCGCGCCGGAGAGCCGGGTCAGCTCGGCCCGCTCGGCCAGCAGCAGGTCGGCCTCCTGCCGCCAGCGCGCCACCTCCGGATCGGCCTCCGGGCTGGCCTCCGGGCCGGTCGGCTCGACCTGCTCCACCGGCTCGGCGTCCGACCGCGACGGCACCGGCCCGGCCAGCACCGGCCCCCCCGGCCCGAGCGCCGCCGAGGCCGAGCCGTCGGTCATCAGCCGGCGGACCAGCCCGGCGGCCTCGGCCAGCGCGGGCCGGCGGCCACCCAGCGGGTCGGCCGGCCACTCCGCGCGGAGCACCACCTCGGCCGTCGGGTTCGTGGTGTCCGGGGTGGGCTCCGGTGCCCACGCGTCGATCAGGTGACCGGGGCCGCCGTCCAGGCAGGCGTCGTACACCTCGCGCAGGAAGACCGACGGACCTCGCGGTCGCTTCGTGCCCTCCCCCCACCAGTAACCGGAGCAGAGCAGCAGCCGGCGTGGCCGGGTGACCGCGACGTACGTCAGCCGGCGCTCCTCCCGCTCGTCGTGGGCCCGCCACGCGTCGGTGAAGTCGGCCACCGCCCGCGCCACGGCACGCTGGTCGGCCGCCTCGTCGAGCGCCAGCTCCGGCAGCCCGTCGGCGTCGCCACGCAGCGGGAACGGCAGTACGCCCAGACCGCCCAGCCAGTGGTCGGAGTTGCGCACCGGCCCGGGCCACGACCCGCGGCACAGACCGGCCACCGACACCACGTCCCACTCCAGCCCCTTCGCGGCGTGCGCGGTGACCACCTGCACCGCGCCCTCCACGACCTCGACCTCGCCCGGGGCGAGGCCGCGCTCCTCGTCCTCGGCGGCGGCCAGGTAGGACAGGAAGCCGGACAGCGTCGCGCCGGGCGTCTCCCCGCTGAAGCGGGCCGCCACGTCCGCCAGGGCGTCCAGGTGACCCCGCGCCAGGCCGGCGTCGCCCGCGCCATCGCGGCCGGCACGCACCGCGACCTCCACGTCCAGGCCGATGGTCCGCTCGATGTCCGCGATCAGATCCGGCAACGCCTGATCCAACCGGTAGCGCAGCAGCGCCAACTCCATGCCGTACGCCCGCAGCCGCGCGAACCCCTCCGCCGAGTACGCCTGCGCCGGCCCGAGATCGGCCAACGCCTCCACCAGGGTCGCCTCGTCCAGCAGGTCGGGGCTGATGTCCGAGTCCTCGTCGGCGGCCACCTGTTGGCGGGCCTTCGCGATGCCCCGCGCCCGTCGGTGCAGCGCCACCAGGTCCCGCGGCCCGATCCGCCACCGGGCGCCGGTGAGCAACCGCAACAGCGCGGCCCCGTCGGTCGGGTCGGCCAGCACCCGCAGCGTGCACACCACGTCCCGGACCTCGGGGGTGTCGAGCAGGCCACCCAGCCCGACCACCTCCACCGGCAGGCCACGCTCGCGCAGTGCCGACTCGATCGCCGGGATCTGGCTGCGGACGCGGACCAGCACGGCCGTCGTCGGGCGTTGCGCCACCGGGATGTGCTCCGGTGCCGCGCCGGGCATCCGGGCAGCGCCACGCCAGGCCGCGAGCACGCTGTCGGCGATCCACGCGGCCTCGTCGGCGTACGTGTGCAGCAGCGCGCAGTGCACCGTGCCACCGGCCGCCCCGCCGGGGCTGCGGTGCGGAATCGGCTCCCGGACGGTCAGCGCCGACCGCAGCTCCGGCACCCGCGCGCCGGCCGCGCGCAGCGGCGTCGACAGCGCGTTCGCCACCCGCAGGATCTCCGGACGGTTACGCCAGCTGGTGGTCAGCCCGAGCGCCGGCGCGGGCTCGCCGTCGGTCCTGGCGAACTCGGTGGGGAACCGGTCCAGGGTGCCGGCACTGGCCCCGCGCCAGCCGTAGATGGACTGGCACGGGTCACCCACCGCCGTCACCGGGTGCCCGCCGCCGAACAGCGCGTTGAGCAGCACCACCTGAGCATGGCTGGTGTCCTGGTACTCGTCGAGCAGCACCACCCGGAAACGGTCCCGCTCGATCTCGCCGACCGCCGGGTGATCCCGGGCCACCCGGGCCGCCCGGGCGAGCTGGTCGGCGAAGTCCATCGCCTCGAAGTCCACCTTGCGTCGGGCGTACGCCCGCACCAGCGGGAGCAGACGCAGCCGGGTCTGTTGCAGGGTGAGCGCCTTGCGTACGTCGGCGTACACCCGGCCGGGACGCGACTGCACCTCGGCGAAGAACCGGCCGGTCCAGGCCGCCAGTTCGTCCGGGGCGACCAGGTGCTCGTCCAACTCCCCGGCGAGCGCCAGCACCGCGTCGGTGATGGTGCTCGGCATCCGGTCCACCTCGGACATGTCGCCGTCGTAGTTGCGCACCAGCAGATCGACCAACTGCCAGCGGGACGCCTCGGTCAGCAGCCGGGTGGACGGCTCGTAGCCGGCCCGCAGACCGTGCTCGGTGACGATCCGCCCGGCGTACGAGTGGTAGGTGGAGACGGTGGGCTCACCGGCGAGCGGGTCGTCGAGCCGGTCGCGGTCCTGCCGGCCGACCCTGCGGATCAGTTGGTCGAGCCGGGTACGGACCCGGTGCGCCAGCTCACCGGCCGCCTTGCGGGTGAACGTCAGCCCGAGGATCTGCTCCGGCCGCACGTACGAGTTGGCCACCAGCCAGACCACCCGCGCGGCCATCGTCTCGGTCTTGCCCGACCCGGCGCCCGCGACCACGAGCAGCGGCTCCACCGGGGCGGCGATGATCGCGGCCTGTTCCCGGGTGGGCGCCGGCAACCGCAGCAGCTTGGCCAGCTCCACGGGCGTGTACCGGGGGCCGGAGTCCGCGAGCCGGGGCGTCGGCGCGGGACCCGCGCCGAACAGGGTGGGCTGGGTCACTGTGTCGTCTCAGTTCGGGACTG
>NZ_JBICTE010000001.1:216231-255568 GCF_043197485.1 Micromonospora sp. NPDC049102
CGGGGCTCGCAACACCGGCTCACTCCTCGCCCTCACCGTGTCGTCTCAGTTCGGGACTGCGGGGCTCGCAACACCGGCTCACTCCTCGCCCTCACCGTGTCGTCTCAGTTCGGGACTGCGGGGCTCGCAACACCGGCTCACTCCTCGCCCTCACGGGTTGTCCGGAGAACGGACGGTCGGCGGCTCGACCACCTGTCGTCCCTGCCCGGAGACCGGGCAGCTGGTCCGCACCGGGCAGACCCGGCACTTCGAGTTGGCCACCGCGGCGAACGTGGCGGCTGCCATCGTATCGGCGGTCCGCCGGACCAGCGCCGTCGCCCAGCCGGCCGCCGGGCCCTCGCCCGCCGCGGGCTGGTTCTGCTCCCGGGCGTCCTTCGCGGTGGTGCCGAGCTGCACCAGCGCCGCACCACCGGACTCGTCGCCGAACTCGGGGAACGCGCCCGCCTCCACCGCCGCCTGGTACGCGCCGAGCTGCGGATGCTCGGCCAGCTCGCTGCCGGTGACCGCGGTCGACTTGCCGGTCTTGAGGTCGATCACCACCAGCCGGCCGGCCTCGTCGACCTCCAGCCGGTCGACCCGTCCGGTCAGGTCGATCGGGCGCTGCGGATCGTCCAGGCGCACCGCGAACTCGTGCTCGATGGCGAGCAGCCGGCGCGGGTTGGTGGCCAGCCAGCGCAGCAACTTGTCGACCATCGCCTCGGCGCGCTCCCGCTCGGGTCCGGCCATCCACCGGGCTGCCAGCTCGATCGCGTCGAACCGGGCGGCCACGTAGTCGAGCAGAGCCCCCCGGTCGGCGCTGGCGTCCTCGGCGAGCATCGCGGCCGCGTGCACGAGGTTGCCCACACCCTGCGCGGTGCTGGTCGGACCACTGCCGCCGTGCCGTTCCAACAGCCAACGCAGGCTGCACCGCAGCGCGCTCTCCATCGCCGACGGCGTGACCCGCACCGGCTCCCCGTCGTCGACGAGTGGCCGGTCGTCGGAGAGCGCGCGCAGGCCCCACCAGTCGTCGGGGTGCGCGCCGGGCACTCCGGCGGCGGCGAGCCGCGCCAGCTCGGCGGCCGCGGCGCGCCGCCGGACCGCCGGTGCGGCCGGGTCGATGATGGCGGTACGCAGCTCGGCCACCAGCGCCGGCAGGGTGAGCGCCCGTGGTGGCCGGGTGACCGGCAGCGCGCCGGGCTCGTCCGACCCGTCGTCTTCTCCGGTCGCACCATCGCCGTCACCGGCCAGCGGCGGCGTCACCCGAGCAACTCCGCCGTCGCCGATCGCGCCGCCGCCAGCCGCGTCGTTACCGGCAGCGCCGTTGCCAATCCCGCCGGTGGCGATCGCGCCGTTGCCAGCCGCGTTGCTACCGGCAGCGCCGTTGCCAACCCCGCGGTCGCCGACCGCGCCGTTGCCCATCGCGCCGTTGCCAACCCCGCCGGTGGCGGCCGCGTCGTCGCCGCCTGCGCTGGTGACGAAGGAGGCTGCGTCGGCGGGTCCGCCGCCGGGAGGGCCGGTACGCGGGCCGGGCGTGGTCGGCGGCACGGCCGGCGGGCTCGACGGACCAGGCGGGCTCGACGCGTCAGGCGGGCTCGACGCGTCAGGCGGGCTCGGTGGCGCGATGGGGCCCAGCTCGTGCAGGAAGCGGCTGGGCTGCTCCTCATGGTCGTCGCCACCGACCGCCGCCGACGCCACCGCGCTGACCAGCAGGCGGTGTCGGGCCCGGCTGATGGCGACGTGGAAGAGCCGGCGCTCCTCGTCGAGCAGTGCCGAGGTCTGGCCCACCACGTTGGCCGCGCGGGCGCCCCCGACGGACCGGCCGGCCAGCACGTCGACAAGTCGTTCCGAGCCGAGCAGGCTGCCGCGCAGGCGTAGGTCCGGCCAGATGCCCTCCTGCACGCCGGCGATCGCGACCAGGTCCCATTCCAGGCCCTTCGCGGCGTGCGCGGTGAGCAGTCGTACCGCCGCGCCCCGGTCGGCGGTCGGCGCGATGGTGTCGGCCGGCAGATCCTGGGCGAGCACGTGGTCGAGGAAGACCTCGGTACGGGCACCGGGCAACCGGTCGGTGAAGCGGGCCGCCGCGTCGAAGAGGACCAGCACGGCATCCAGGTCCCGGTCGGCCGCCTCGGCCCGCCGACGCCGGGCCAGGTCACCCTCGCCGGCCGCCGGCCGCCCCTGGGCTATCGCGCCGGCCCACCGTTCGGCCAGCCCGCTGGTGTCCCAGACCTCCCAGAGGACGTTCTCTGCGGTGGCACCGGGTTGGGCGGCGGCGTCCCGGGCGGTGGCGAGCAGCCCGGCCACCGCCTGCGCCGGCTCCGCCCACCTCCGGTCGATGCCGGCCAGCTCCGTCGGGTCGCGCAACGCCTCGACGATCAGCTCTCCGGACGGGCGGCGGTCACCTCCAGCCAGCGCCAGGGCGCGCAGCCCCTGCCGGAGCCGCCGTTCGGCCAGCGGGTCCGCCCCGCCCAGTGGCGAGTGCAGCAGCGCGACGGCGGCCTCCTCGTCCAGCCGGGACGGTTCGAGGGCGCACCGCAGCAGGAGCAGCAGTGGCGCCACCGCGGGTTGCAGGTGCAGGGGCAGGTCCTCGCCGTGCACCACCGTCGGGACGCCGGCGGCGTGCAGTGCACGTTGCAGGGTGGGCAGCTGGAGGGCCGTGGATCGCACCAGCACCGCCATCCGCGACCACGGCACACCGTCGAGCAGGTGGGCCGAACGCAGCATGTGGGCCAGCCAGGCGGCCTCGCTGGTCGCCGAGCGGAACGTGTGCACCTCGACCGCGCCGGCCGACGCGTCCGGCAGCGGGTGCAGCCGGCGATGCGCCATCGGACCACGCAGCCGGCGGCCCAGCCGTGCCATCGCGGCGAGCAGCACCGGACCGGATCGGTACGACGTGGTCAGCAGCACCTGCGCGGCCGGCGCGCCGGAGGCCGTCCGGAAGCGGTGCCGGAAGGTGGACACTCCGGCCGGGTCGGCGCCCCGGAAGGCGTACGTGGAGGAGTCGGGGTCGGCGAACGCCACGAGCGGCTTGCCCCCGCCGGCGATGACCGAGAGCAGTTCGAGTTGGGCGGGATCGGTGTCGGCCAGCTCGTCGACGTACACGTGGGCGAGGCGGCGGCGCTCGGCGGCCAGCAGTTCCTCGTCGTCGCGGAGCAGGCCGGTGGCGGCCCGGACCAGCTCGGCGGGGTCGTACGCGATCGAGCCGCGGTTACTGACGTCACTTAGCGCGAGCACCGCGACGTACTCCCGCAGGAAGCGGGCCGCGGCCGGCCAGTCGTTACGGCCCAGCTTCTCGCCCAGCCGGGCCAGCTCCACCGGGCCCACACCGCGTTCGGCGGCACGCATGAGCAGGTCACGCAGTTGACCGGCGAACGCCCGGGTCCGCAGGGCCGGGCGCAGGTCGGTGGGCCAGCCGACCGGGTCGTCCTCGGGCTCCTCGCCCACCACGTCGAGCAGCTCGCGGATGATCAGATCCTGCTCGGGGCCGGTGAGCAGGCGGGGTGACGGCTCGCCGCGTTCGGCGGCGGCACGGCGCAGCAGCCCGAAGGCGTACGCCGGGAAGGTGCGCACCAGCGGCTCACGCAGCACCCGGTAACCGTCCTGCGCGATCCGGGCCTCGATGCGCTGGCGCAATGCGGTGGCGCCACGACGACCGAAGGTCAGCACCAGGATCCGTTCGGGGTCGACCCCCTCGACGACCCGGGCGGCGACCGCCTCGACGAGGGTGCTGGTCTTGCCGGTGCCGGGACCGCCGACGACCAGCATCGGCCCGTCGGTGTGCCCGACGATCTCGGCCTGGACGGGATCGACGCGCCAGCGTGGGCTTGCCGACCCGGTCGCGTCGGCCGCGACAGCGAGGACGCCACCGTCACCCGGCGCGTCCCCGTCCCCCAGCATCGGCCCCCCGGGCCGCCGCACCAACCGGTACGACTGCATCACCAAATCCCATCACCGTTACCTTTCAGTGGGCTCGTGCAAGCACACGTTTGGTAGTCCCGCCTTGCGGTGAGACGGTCCCGGTCTGACCGGCGGTTGCCGTGCCGGGTTGACGCTTCGTAGCCACCAGCCCCGCAAGCGGGGTCTTACGGTCGGCTCCACGTCCGGGCACCGGGCCACTCCCGGCGGTTGCTGCATCAGCCGCAAGTGCGGCCAGGTTCCGCGCGGCGTTCAGATCCCGATCAAGGGTCAGCCCGCAGGTGGTGCAGTCGTAGGTGCGTTCGGACAGGGCCAGTTTGGTTTTCACCGCGCCGCAGCCCGAGCAGGTCTTGCTGGATGGGTACCACCGATCAGCCACTATCAACCGGCTGCTGTTCCACTCAGTCTTATACGTCAACTGCCGGCGTATTTCACCGAAAGCCGCATCGGCGATGTGCCGGGCGATGCTGCGGTTGCGCAGCATCGCGGCAACGTTGAGGTCTTCCACCACGACTGTGCCGTGCTGTCGAGCCAGTCGGGTGGTGAGTTTGTGTAGGCCGTCGCGGCGCAGGTTCGCCACCCGGGCGTGCGCGCGGCCGAGCCGGGTTGCGGCACGCTCCCAGCGTTTCGAGGCACGCCGGCCGGTACGGCGGTCGGGGCCGGTCTTGCGCGACAGCGCCCGGCTGAGCGATCGCATCCGCTGCTGCGCGGCTGCCAGGTGGCGTGGATTGTCGATCAGTTCACCGGTGGACAGCACGGCGAGGTGTTTGATCCCGACGTCGGCCCCGACCACCGAGTCCGGGCGGGCCGGGGTGCGTTCGATGCGATCGACTTCGACCGTGAACGACACGTGCCAGCGCCCGCCATCGAGCCGCACCGTCGCGGACATGATCCGGGCCGTGCCATTGTCCGAATGCCGGGCAAGCTTGCGGCCGGACTCGTGCAGCTTCAGGCGGCCTAACCGCGGAAGCACGACGTGCTTGCGGTCCGGTTCGACCCGGATCGCACCTGTGGTGAACCGCACGCTGGGCGTGGTGTTGAACGCCTCCTTGGATACCTCGGGCCACCACGGCGCCACCTCGGGCTTCGTCGCGTTCCACGCCTTACGCAGCCCCGCCAGCGACCACGACAACTCGGTCATGTCGCGGACCAAGTCCTCGTCCATCCCGGCCGGTTCCACGACCAGCAACCGCCACCCCTGCGCAGCCAGCGCGGCCTCGACATACTCGACACGAAGCGAGTGAACCGGTCCCGGTGCTCGAGCACGATCGTTGACACGTCGTCACGCGACAAGGCGAGGAACTTCTTGCGGTGCCCGTCCACGCTGAGTTTCCGGCCAGTGGCCCACGCGGTCACCCGGGCGACCTGCCGGTCTAGGTCCGGCTTCTGATCAGCCGGCAACACTCGGGCGTACACCACAGTCTGCCCGGCGCTACTGGTAACGCTAGTGACCGCCTCCCCGACCATGATGAGTCGGCCGATCCGGTAGGTGGGAACGGGCAGCGTCCCGGACCCATGACGCCGACGTGCCGTCGCGTACGAGACCCCGGTCACCGCCGCCCACTCCGTCAAGTTCACCTGCCGACCATAGCCAACCATCGAGCACTCCTGACTTACCCGAGACACCGATAGTCGGTTACCCCTACGACAGCAACCTGACCCCACGCCGCCACGCCGATCGTGAAGGTGGCGGCACGACACGCCGACGGCCCTGCCGCCACCTTCACACCGAGTCAGGGTAGGTGGGACTCCAGCGCTTTCAGTGCCTCGGGGACCGTGGCGACCACGGTCAGCAGGCCGAGACCGGCGGGTTTGAGGAAACGCTGGTCGGTGATGGTGTGCAGCCAGTCCAGCAGGGGCCGGTAGAAACCGTCGGTGTCGATCAGCACCATCGGCTTGCTGTGCAGGGCGAGGGTCGCGGTGGTCCAGACCTCGAACAGCTCGTCCAGGGTGCCCAGGCCACCCGGCAGGGCCAGGAACGCGTCCGACCTGTCGATCATGAGGGTCTTGCGGCTGGCCATCGAGTCGGTGACCAGCAGCTCGTCCGAGGCGAGGTCGGCGACCTCCAGGTCGACGAGCGCCTGCGGGATGACGCCCACGGTGCGCCCACCGGCGGCGCGTGCGCCGTCGACCACCGCGCCCATCATGCCGACACAGCCACCGCCGCTGACCAGCGTGTGACCGCGCCGGGCCAGCTCCGCGCCGGTCTCGGTGGCGAGGTCGAGCCAGCGTTGGTCGAGGGTGCGCGACGAGGCGCAGAAGACGCAGACGGCGGCCATCAGTCCTCCCGGGGCCGGTCGGCGGTCTGCTCGGCGGCGGCCTGCTGGTCCGCGCCGGTACGGGCGACGGCTTCGTCGCGGACCGCCTCCTGCTCGGCGGAGAGCGCGGCCTCGGCCTCGACGATGTGGCGAACGGCCGCGTTGACGTCGTCGGTGAGGCAGATCAGGTCCAGGTCCACCGGGCCGATCTTGCCGCTGGCGGCCATCGTGTCGCGCAGCCAGTCGAGCAGCCCCTGCCAGTACGCCACCCCCATCAGCACGACCGGGAAACGGGTGACCTTGCCGGTCTGTACCAGGGTCAGCGCCTCGAACAGCTCGTCCATGGTGCCGAACCCGCCGGGCAGCACGACGAACGCCTGCGCGTACTTGACGAACATGGTCTTGCGGGCGAAGAAGTAGCGGAAGTCGATGGCCAGGTCGACCCAGTCGTTGAGGCCCTGCTCGAACGGAAGCTCGATGCCGAGCCCGACGGAGAGCCCGCCGGCCTCGGTGGCACCCCGGTTGGCAGCCTCCATCACGCCCGGCCCGCCGCCGGTGATGACCGCGTAGCCGGCGCGGGCGAGGGCGCCGCCCACCTCCTCGGCGAGTCGACACTCGGCGGTGTCCGGACCGCTGCGCGCCGAGCCGAACACGCTGACGGCCGGTGGCAGGTCGGCGAGGGTGTCGAAGCCCTCGACGAACTCGGACAGGATGCGCAGCGCGCGCCAGGCGTCCCTGGTCTTCCAGTCGCCGCGCCCGCGCGAGTCCAGCAGCCGCTGGTCGGCGGTGCTGCTCGGGATCGCGCCCCGACGCAGCGTGACGGCACCCCGATGCCGCTCCTGTCCGGGAGCGCGGCCGGCCTCCCGCCCGTTGTTCTGGCTCATGCAGCAACCGTAGTGGAGCCGCACATCCTCGGGGTCCGGGGCGGGGAGCCCGCGAAATAGTTCGCGATCAAGGGCAACTATTTGGCGGTCCCGTACGTCTTACTATTCACATACCGGGTATGCCCGGCGCGCGCCTTCGGGGGAGGAGACAGCGTGATCAGCAACAACGAGATGATCCGGATCCGTCGACAGATGCAGCGACGGATCCGAGACGTGGTGGCCGAGCGCCGCCGCATCCGTGCCCTCGATCCCGCCTTCTCGCCCGCCGCCACCCCTTCCGGAGCCGATCAAGAGGTTCGCGTCGCCGACAACGGGCCAGGCTGACGCGAACCTCTTGATCACCGGAGACGCGGGCAACGACCAGGCCCGACCGGATCAGGCCGGTGCGAGCCAGCGGTGCAGGGTTGCCGCCCCGTCGCGGATCTTGCTGATCTCGACGTGCTCGTCGGGGTGGTGGGCGAGGTTCGGATCGCCGGGGCCGAAGTTCAGCGCGGGAATTCCCATCGCCGCGAACCGGGCCACGTCCGTCCAGCCCAGCTTGCCGATCGGGGCGGCGCCGACCGCCGCCAGGAACTCCTTCGCCGGGGCGGCGCCGAGCCCGGGCGGGGCACCGGCGATCGAGTCGGTGACCCGCACCTCGAAACCGGCGAACACCTCACGCACATGTGCCTCCGCCTCGGCGGGGGTACGGTCCGGGGCGAAGCGGTAGTTGACCTCGACCTCGCACAGGTCCGGGATCACGTTGCCGGCCACCCCACCGTTGATCCGTACCGCGTTCATGCCCTCGCGGTAGTCGCAGCCGTCGATGGTGACCCGACGCGCCTCGTACGTCTGGAGGCGGCGCAGCACCTCCCCGGCGCCGTGGATGGCGTTCACCCCGTGCCAGGAGCGCGCCGAGTGGGCGCGTACGCCGGTCGTGGTGACCACCGAGCGCATGGTGCCCTGGCAGCCCGCCTCGACGATGCCGTACGTCGGCTCCAGCAGCACGGCGAAGTCCGCCACCAGCCACTCCGGGTGCGCCTGGGCGACCAGGTTCAGCCCGTTGTACCGCGACTCGATCTCCTCGGCCTCGTAGAAGAAGTACGTCACGTCGTAGCGCGGCTCGGGCAGCGTCACGGCCAGGTGCAGCGCGTACGCGGTGCCGGACTTCATGTCGGAGGTGCCGCAGCCGTACATCAGGTCGCCGCGCATGGTCGACGGGAAGTTGTTGTTCAGCGGCACCGTGTCGAGGTGACCGGCCAGCACGACGCGCTGCGACCGGCCCAGGTCGGTGCGGGCCATGACGGTGTTGCCGTGCCGGTACGTGGACAGGTGCGGTACGCCCCGCAGCACCTCCTCGACACAGTCGGCGATCGCCTTCTCGTTGAGGGACACGGACTCTATGTCGACCAGTACGCGGGTCAGCTGCACCGGATCGGCGAGGACCTCGGGGGTCAGCGGGTTCTCCATGGTTCGCACGGTACCTTCAGGTCTGTCAGCGCGAGGAGCGAGCCGAGGCCGGCCTGGCCGCGATCGAGAGGTGCAACAGTGACGTCCGCAGATTCCGCCTGGGGTATCGGCCTGGCCACCGTCACCGCCGAGGGGCAGGTGCTCGACACCTGGTACCCGACCGGCAAGCTGGGCCTGGGTGAGCTGCCGTTGGTCGACGGCGAGGACAAGTCGGACGTGCTGGACCTGCCGCCGGGAGCGTTGGGCGACCGCCCGCTGCCGGGTCTGCGTACCGTGCAGGTGGTCACCGTGATCGGCTCGCTGGACGATCCGATCAAGGACGCGTCCGACGCGTACCTCCGGTTGCACCTGCTCTCCCACCGCCTGGTGCGGCCCAACCAGCTCAACCTCGACGGCATCTTCGGCAAGTTGGCGAACGTGGCCTGGACCTCCGCCGGGCCGTGCCCGCCGGAGCGGGTCGACGAGCTGCGGGTGATCGAGCGGGCGGCGGGCCGGCACCTGTCGGTGTACGGCGTGGACAAGTTCCCCCGGATGACCGACTACGTGGTGCCCGCCGGTGTGCGGATCGCCGACGCGGACCGGGTCCGTCTCGGCGCGCACCTGGCCGCCGGCACCACCGTGATGCACGAGGGATTCGTCAACTTCAACGCCGGCACCGCGGGCACCTCGATGGTCGAGGGGCGGATCGTGCAGGGCGTGCTGGTCGGCGACGGCTCCGACATCGGCGGCGGCGCCTCGATCATGGGCACCCTCTCCGGTGGCGGCACCGAGAAGGTGAGCATCGGCGAGCGGAGCCTGGTCGGCGCGAACGCCGGCGTGGGCATCTCCCTCGGCGACGACTGCGTGGTCGAGGCCGGCTGCTACATCACCGCCGCCTCCAAGATCACGCTGCCGGACGGTCAGGTGGTCAAGGCCCGGGAGCTGTCCGGCGTCGACGGGCTGCTGTTCTGGCGCAACTCGGTGACGGGCGCGCTGGAGGCCCGCCCGCGCACCGGCCGTGGCATCGAACTGAACGCCGCCCTGCACGCCAACGACTGACGTCCCCGCCGGGTCCGCGGCACTCGGCCGCGGACCCGCCGGGGGTACGCCTCAGCGCAACCGGTACGCCTGGATGATCCGTTCGGTCACCGTGTTGCCGGCGGCATCCCGTGCGGTGGCCCGCAGGGACGCGTAGCCGGGGCCGGCGGGGTGCCGGACGGTGGCCGTCCACCCGTGCCCGTCGTTCCGGACCCGCGCGGGTTGCCAGGTGCGTCCGCCGTCGTAGGAGACGTCCACGCTGAGCGCGGTGACGCGCGAACCGGGTGCACCGGGCTGTCGCTGCACCTGGACCGGGATGACCAGGCTGGCGCCTGCCGACGCCGCGTTGTCGTCATCGAGCGGCGGCGTGAACCGGATCGCCGACAGTGGCAGGTACCGGTAGTCGTCGCCGGGCACGTGCCCGGACCGGAACGTCCACACCGCGCCGACCTCGGTGCTCAGGTCGGTGAAACTCCGCTTCGCGGACACCTCCAACCGGTAGCCGGCCGCTCCCGGCGGCACCGTGAACTGCCCGTACCCGGCCTCGGGCAGCTCCTGCACCAGGACACCGTCGCGGTAGAGGGCGGTCCGTGCGCTGTCGACGACCGATCCGCCGGCGTGGCCGTCGGCGTCGCCGTGCAGCGGGAGGCTGACCGCGATCTCGTCACCGAGGCGGGTGACGCCCTGACCCGGCCAACGCGGCGTCGGAAACAACGGCCCGTACGGCGCGCTGTTCCAGGTCTCCCGGACGTGCCGGCCGGCCCGGTACGCCGTCGGATCGGCGACGAACATCGCCTTGATGTCGGACCACCCATCCTCGGTGGGCACCCCGAAGCTCAGCTCGGAGGACCAGCGCACGCCGTTGGAGTTGTAGTGCTCGACCCTCTTCCCCGGCACCGCCGTGGGCAGGACCGTGGCCCAGCCGCCCAGATCCGGGTCGAGGTGCGGGTAGACCACCCGGTCGACGGTCGTCCCGGCGTACCCGCCCCGGAACTCGTGGGTGACCGTGGCCAGGTCCCGTGCGCGGTAGTTCCGGTCGAAGCCGGTCGGCATCCGACCGGGGATCTTCTCGCTGAGCGCGTACAGGTAGGGGCTGCTGGCCGCCTCGGGCTTACTCCACTGACTGCTCACCGTGCCGAAGAACCGTGCGCCGGAGACCGCCCGGCCGATGTTGCCGGTGGTCAGGCCGGTGAAGTCGAACGCGAGCAGACCGAAGCCGTAGGCGCTGTCGTCGGGGTTGACGAAGTTCGAGCCGAGTTCGACCAGGTCCGGTGCGGCCGAGCGCTCCGGAACCGTGGTCCGCACCGGCCGGGCCCTGCGGGCGTCGAGGGTGGCCGTCACGTCGCGGTCGAGCACCAGCTCGGGCTGGGCCAGCTGGGCCGCGCCCTCCTGTCCGTTGAAGATGATGGTGACCAACGCGTACCGCCCCCTGGGTACGCGGACCTCGACGGTGCCGTCCGGGTCGTACAGGTCGCGGCCGGCGAGGGTGTCCAGGTCGACAAGCGCGCTGAAGTACTCGCCAGATGCCGCACCGTCGACGCCGAGGTGCCGGACGGTGAGTTGGTAGCTCTCCACCTCCCGGTTGACGGCGACCGGGGTGACCGCGACGGCGGTTCCGGAGCGGGCCACGACCCGGCCGGTCCAGTAGCCGTCCGTGCCGACCCGGGTGTCCACGGTGACCGTGGTGCCGGCGGTGCCACCGGCCGGTACGGTGACCCGTCCCGCGCCGAGGGCGAACAAGCCGGCCGGGGCGGGCTGGCCGTCGGGGCCGGTCACCTCCAGGGTCAGGTCGAGGGTGATCGCGTCCGGGCCGTCGTTGTGCCAGTCGACCTGCCGGCTGACCGGGGTGTCGTCGTCGTGCGGCCAGGCCGGTTGACCGAAGGAGACGCTGACCGGCGTGCTGGTCACCCGCTGGGTGATCGCCCGGGCCACGTCGACGCGGCCGGCACCCTGCTGGAACGCCGTCTGCTCCGGGTGCGGCTTCGCCGAGGCCATCAGGGTCGCCTTGAGCTGGGTGGCCGTCCATCCGCCGTGCTGCTGGGCGAGCAGCGCCACCGCGCCGGTGACGTGCGGTGCGGCCATCGAGGTGCCGGAGAGCGCGACGTATCCGTCCCCCACCGGCTCGCCGATCTGTCCGTTCTTGGCGCGAGCGGCGACGATCTCCACACCGGGTGCGGTGATGTCCGGCTTCAACCCGCCGTCGCCGACGCGGGGCCCTCGGCTGGAGAAGTCCGCGAGGGCGTCGTCGCGGTCCACCGCGCCGACCGTGAGCGCGGCCTCGGCGCTACCCGGCGAGCCCACCGAGCCGTCCGTACCGTCGTTGCCGGCGGACAGGACGAAGAGCGCACCCGTCTGGGCGGTCAGCGACTCGACCGCCGCCTCCAACGGGTCGACGTCGGGAGTGTCCGTCCCGCCCAGGCTCATGTTGATCACGTCGGCGTGCGCGTCGACGGCCGCCCACTGCATGCCGGCCAGGATCGCCGAGTCCTGGCAGCCGTACTCCTCGCAGACCTTGCCGTTGAGCAACGTGGCATCCGGGGCGACGCCGTGGTATTTGCCGCCGGACGCCGCACCGCTACCCGCGATGATCGAGGCGACGTGCGTGCCGTGGCCGACCGTGTCGTCGGTGTCGGCGGCCTCGGTGAAGTTCTCCGCCTCGGCGACCCGACCGGACAGGTCGGGGTGGCTGGCGTCGATGCCCGTGTCGAGCACCGCCACGCGGACACCGCGACCGGTGAAGCCGGCCTGGTACGCGGCGGGCGCGCCGATCTGCGGCACGCTGTGGTCGAGGGTGACCTGCCGTCGCCCGTCGAGCCAGATCCGATCGGCGCCCTCCGCCGTGCCGATGCGGGCACCGGTGCCGGTGAGCGATGCCCAGACCGCGGCGGCTCGCTGCTTGTCGGCCGTGGCGGCGAACCCGCCGATGGCGGGCAGTTCGGTCGTGACCGTGAGCCCCGTCGGCGCGGCCGTGCCCTTCCGGGCCTGCGCGCCGGTGGTGACCAGCACCGGCAGGTTGTCGCGGCGCGCGTCGTCGTAGCCGGCGGCGATCAGCGCGGTCACGTCGAACAACCGCCGGTCGACCCGGCCCGCTCGGACCAGGGGCAGGGCGTCCTGCGGTAGCACCGTCAGGTGGCCCCGGTCGCGGGTGGTGAGGAACCGCTGGTGCGTTCGCCCCGGTCCGGGACGTACGGAGGCGGACCCGGATGTGGTGACGGTGACCCGGTCCCCGGTGAGCAGGGTGACGGTCTGTCCGGTGGCCCTGCTCGCGGACTGCTCGGCGGCGGGTGCGGTGGGGGTGCGCGGTGGGCTGGCCGTGGCGACCGCCGGGGTGCCCAGGGTGAGAACTGCCACGGCGGTTGCGGCGATGATTCTCCTGCGTCGATGCAACGGATCCTCCTCGGTGGAGCGTCGATACCACTGGAAGCACATTGACCTCGGTCATGGTTGCATACCTGGTATGCAAAATTGGCGTCCAAAAAATGACGGACCGACCAACCCGCTCCGAGCCCAGCCGGCATCATCGACCGGGTGACCTCCATGAAGGACCGGATGTTGGCGGGCGAGCCCTACCTCGCCGACGACCCCGAACTCATCGCCGACCTGGACCGGGCCGCCCGGTTGATGGAACGCTTCAACACCAGCTCGGCGGCCGACCCGGCGGCCCGACTGGCGGCGCTCCGTGACCTGCTCGGCGACCTGGGCGACGACACCTGGATAAGGCCGCCGTTCTACTGCGACTACGGCTGGAACATCCGGATCGGACCCCGCAGCTTCGTCAACTACCAGTCGGTGTTCCTCGACGTCGCCCCGATCGTCCTCGGGGCGGACGTCCAGGTCGGACCGAACGTGCAACTGCTCACCCCGACCCACCCGGTGCAGCCCGGCCCGCGTCGCGACAAGTGGGAGGCCGCCAAGCCGATCACCATCGGCGACAACGCCTGGCTCGGCGGCGGCGCGATCGTCCTGGCCGGAGTGACGATCGGCGCGAACACCGTGGTCGGGGCAGGCGCGGTGGTCACCCGCGACCTGCCCGCCAACGTCGTCGCCGTCGGCAACCCGGCCCGACCGGTCCGGGACCTCGACGGGGCCTGAGCCGGGACAGCTCGGCGGCGTCGATCAGCGCCGGCGCGGTCACGCCTCCGGCAGGCGCACCACCAGGTCGGCGTGCTCGGCGGTCGGGGTGATGAGAGCCGCGTTGGCCTCGTCGCTGCCCAGCGCCCAGGCGCGGGCCTCCTCGGGCGACCGCCCGTACGCCTCGTGCCGGGCGGTCAACCGGCGCTGGCGCAGCCCGGCGTCCAGGTCGAGGAACCATGCCTCGTGCAGCAACGTCCGGACCTCCTGCCACGGAAAGTCCGGCACGAGCAGATAGTTGCCCTCGGTCACCACGAGGCGGACCGACGGCTGCACCTCGATCGCCCCGGCCACCGGTTCCTCCAGGTCCCGGCGGAACTCCGGCGCGTACACCGAGGTCGGCTCCAGCCGGCGCAACCGGCGCAGCAACGAGACGTACCCGTTGGCGTCGAAGGTGTCGATCGCGCCCTTGCGGTCCGCGCGGCCCAACCGGACCAACTGCGCCTGAGCCAGGTGGAAGCCGTCCATGGGTACCAGCCGCGCGCTCGCCCCCACCTCGGCGACGATCCGCTCGGCCAGGGTGGACTTCCCGGCCCCGGGCGCGCCGGTGATGCCGAGCAGTTGCCGCGGGCCGGCGTCGGCCAGTGACCGCGCCCGCGCCACCAGTTCGTCGACGGCCAGCACCCGGGCCGGCGGCATCAGCCGAGCACCGGATCGCTGATCGTGAACCGCGCCTGCACCGCCGCCTGCACGGTCTGCGGCTGCGGGTCCAACTCCAGCTCGGGAACACCACCGCCGGCACCGCCGACGTCGAAGGCGGCCGCGCGGGCGAACATCGGGCGGTCGGCCGGGCCGACGTCGGCCAACTCGATGAGCGCGGTCACCCGGGCGCCCAGCGCCTCGGCGTACTCCCGGGCGCGCAGCAGCGCGTCGCCGATCGCGGCGTGCCGCGCCTCGCGGTGCGCCGGGCTGTCCGGGCGCAGCTCCCACCAGGGGCCGGCCACCTGGACCTGGTCCTGGTCGGCCAGCCGGAGCATCAGCTCGCCGAGAGTGGTGAAGTCCGTGACCGTGACCGTGGTGGTGACACTGCCGAGCCACCCCACCACCCGTTCGCCCGAGCGCTTGGTCTGCGGCCGGACCCACAGGTCCCCGGTCTCCCGCCGGGCCACCGCCGGCTCGGAACCGTCCAGCAGCACCCGCACGGCGGCCGCCCCCTCGGCCAACTGGGCGAGCGTCGCCTCCCGGTCCCGACCGCGGGCCGTCGCGGTGACCGCGAACCGGGCCAGCTCGGGCGGCACCTCCCGGGTCACCTCGCCGCGCACCTGCACCACCGGGCCGTCCGTCGCCATGCCTGCCAGCCTAGTCAGCCAGCGGCAGCAGCGCCGGGTAGGAGACGACGTCCGGACCGACCCGGCAGCCCGTCAGATGACCGCCGGCGTCACCCAGCTCGCGCAGCCAGGCCACCTCGACGGCATGGTCACCGCCGGCCGGGAACTCCCGGTCCGCCGGGACGAACCGGCGGCCCCGCAACGCCGACCGGGCCGCGCGGGCCTGCGCGTACCGGGCGGTCAACCCCGTCGCGTCGCCGGCCCGCAACGCGTCCGCCAGCTCGTCCAGGAGTACGCGCACCTCGGCCAACTCGTCCAACACCCGCTCGCGGTTGCCGAGCAGCATGTTGGCCGTCCGCTCGGCCGGGGTGCCGGCGACCCGGGTGCCGTCGGAGAAGCTGCCCGCGGCCAGCGCCAACACCGCGTCGCGCAGCGGCGACCGCTGCGTCGCCCCGGCGAGCGCGCCGGCCAGCAGGTGCGGGACGTGCGACGCGAGTGCGGCGACCGAGTCGTGCGCCGGCGGAGACATCGGCACCACCCGGGCACCGAACAGCTCCACCAGGAATCCGGCCAGCCAGCGGAAGGCCGGCGTCGCCGCACCCGGCGACGGGCACAGCACCCAGGCGGCACCGGCGAGCAGCGACGGGGAGGCCGCCGCCAGGCCGGCGGACTCCGCCCCCGCCATCGGATGCCCGGGTACGAAGCGGTCGGTGAGCCCGAGCCGGTCGGCAGCCTCGGCCACCTCGGCCTTGGTGCTGCCCACGTCGGTCAGCACGCAGCCCGGCGCGGTCACCTCGGCGACCTGTGCCAGCGTTCGGGCGAGGGTGGGCAGCGGGCCGCAGAGGAAGACCATGTCCCGACCGGACACGGCCTCCTCGACCGCGTCGGGGGCCGACACACCTCGTGCCCGCGTGCGCTCCCGGGTGACCGGATCGGGGTCCCAGCCGGTCACGTCGAGGCCCGCGTCGCGCAGCCGCAACAGCACCGAACCGCCGATCAGACCGGTGCCGACCACCGCCACCCGCAGCCGGGCGTACGGCCCGTCCGCCTCCCGGCGGCCCTGTGTCGGGTTGCCGGTCGACGTGGTGGCAGGGGCATCCGGCGTCGGGACGGTCGTGCCGTCGGTCATCGCCGGGCGTCCCGGGTCAGGCCCGCAGTCGGCCGGCGACCGCGGCGACGTGCTCGTCGGACTCGGTCAACGCCACCCGGACGTACCGGTGGGCGGAGGGGCCGTAGAAGACACCGGCCGCGACCAGGATGCCGCGACGGGCCAGCCAGTCGACCGTCTCCCAGCAGTCCTCGTCCCGGGTCAGCCAGAGGTAGAGACCCGCCTCCGAGTGCTCGATCGTGAAACCGGCCTCGGTGAACGCGGCGCTCAGCACCTCACGCCGAGCACGGTAGCGCTCCCGCTGCTCGGCGGCGTGCTGCTCGTCCCCCAGGGCCGCCACCATCGCGGCCTGCACCGGCGCGGGCACGATCATGCCGGCGTGCTTGCGGATCTTGAGCAGCTCGGCGACGAGAGCCGGATCGCCGGCCACGAACCCGGCCCGGTAGCCGGCGAGGTTGGACCGCTTGGAGAGCGAGTGCACGGCGAGCACCCCGGTGTAGTCGCCGCCGCAGACCTGCGGGGACAGCACCGAGACCGGCTCGGCCGACCAGCCGAGCGGCAGGTAGCACTCGTCGCTGGCGACGACCGCACCGCGCTCCCGGGCCCAGTCGACGACCTTGCGCAGGTGCGCCGCCGGCAGCACCCGGCCGGTCGGGTTACCGGGCGAGTTGATCCAGACCAGCCGGACCCGCGACGTCGGACCGACCGAGGTGAGCGAATCGGCGCGGACCACTGTCGCGCCGGCGAGCCGGGCCCCGTCCTCGTACGTCGGGTACGCGATCGACGGCACGACCACCACGTCGCCGGGGCCGATGCCGAGCAGGGTGGGCAGCCAGGCGACCAGCTCCTTGGAGCCGATGGTCGGCAGCACGCCCAGCCCGTCGACGCCCGCGCCACAGGCTCGGGCGACCCATGCCGCGATCGCGTCGCGCAGCGCCGGGGTGCCGGCGGTCAGCGGGTAGCCCGGCGCGTTGGACGCGTCCGCCAACGCCTGCCGGATCACCGCCGGGACCGGGTCGACAGGTGTGCCCATGGAGAGGTTGATCAGGCCCGCCGGATGCGCCGCGGCCAGGGTGGCCGCGGCGTCCAGGGTGTCCCAGGTGAACTCGGGCAGCCGTGCCGAGACCGGCGCGGGCCGGTTCAGTGGCCTTCGCCGCGCGGCGGCTGCGCGGCGACGAAGGTGGCGTCCTTCTCCACCTTGCCGATCTTCGAGGCGCCCCCGGGCGAGCCCAGGTCCTCGAAGAACTCGTAGTTCGCCCCGGTGAAGTCCTTCCACTGCTCGGGGACGTCGTCCTCGTAGAAGATCGCCTCCACGGGGCAGACGGGCTCACAGGCACCACAGTCGACGCACTCGTCGGGGTGGATGTAGAGCATCCGGTTGCCCTCGTAAATGCAGTCGACCGGGCATTCCTCGATGCATGCCTTGTCGAGCACATCCACGCACGGCTCGGCGATGATGTAGGTCACCGGTCTTCTCCTCCGCAAGACGCGCCGCGATCTCCCGCGACGGTAAGAGCCTAGTATCTCGCCGGGGAGGGGGTCGATCGTGCTCCGACAGCAGGATGTGGGACATCGGATCGTGGTCCGCCGGATTGTGGGGATTCGCGAAGGCCGACCGCTGTTCTCCGACGCTCTCGGCGAGTTGGTGGAGTTGAGCGAGACTCATCTCACCCTCGCCACGGCGCAGGGTCCGCTGCGCGTTCCGGTGGCGCAGGTGCACCGGGCCAAGCGGGTGCCGCCGACCCGCAGGCCGACCGCCGCCGCAGTGGTGGCGTTGGAGCGGGCAGCCGACGAGGCGTGGCCGGCCCCGACGCGCGGCCACCTCGGTGACTGGCTGCTGCGCTCGGCCGAGGGGTGGACCGGTCGGGCCAACTCGGCGCTGCCGATCGGCGACCCGGACCGACCGCTGCCGGCGGCTCTGGACGCGGTCGAGCGCTGGTACGCCGAGCGGGACCAACCCGCGATGATCAACACGCCGCTGCCGCTCGCCGCGCCTGTCGGCGCCGAGCTCGACGAACGCGGCTGGGGCACCCGCCCGCCGACACTCGTCCAGACCGCGCCGCTCCCTCTGGCAGCCCTCGCGGTCACCGCCGCTCCCGCCGCCGACACGGTCCTGGAGTTGGCGACCGCGCCGAGCGCGGAGTGGCTGGCGGTCGCCGCCGGCCGCAAGGGCGGACTACCGGACGCCGCCCGGCACGTGCTCACCGCCGTGGACCAGGTCCGCTTCGCCCACGCGTACGTCGACGGCGCGCTGGTGGCGATCGGCCGTGGCACGGTGACCGGCGAGGGCCGCTGGCTGGGCCTGAGCCTGATCGAGGTGCTCCCGCCCGCACGCCGTCAGGGACTGGCCCGGCGCGTCATCGACGCCCTGGCCGCATGGGGTGCCTCGCTCGGTGCGACCCACGCGTTCCTCCAGGTGGAGCAGCGCAACACGGCGGCGATCGCGCTCTACCGGACGCTCGGCTTCGTCACCCACCACACCTACCTGACGCGGGTCGCCCCGAGCTGACCCCACCGCGGCGAGGTTCTGGGTGGTGCCCGACGGTCAGCGGCGGACCACCCGGCGGGGCTTGGCGGCCTTGACCTCGGCGTAGCGCTTGAGCTGCCGAGAGCGGTAGTCGCGGCCGAGCGCGGTGAGCACCAGGTATCCGATCAGCACCCCTGCGCCGGTGGCGAGCAGGTAGAGCCAGATCTGGGCGAAGAACGTACCCGCACCGCCGGCGAACGGGTTGTGGCCGACCAGCAGCGGCCCGACCAGCACGGTCAGGGCCATGGCGGCCCCCACCACGAGGACCATGTCGGCCGCCCAGTCGGCCAGCGGTCGTCGGCTGCCCCAGCGGAACGCCACCACAGCCAGGATCAACCCGATCACCACGAACATCGCCAGTGACACCCGGTCGGCGGCAGCGTCGTCGCCGTCGAAGCCGAATCGGGTGATCAGCCGGGCGACCACGTTGACCGCGAACAACGCTCCCGTGAGCACCCCGACATCACGCCACCGTCTGTCCATCGGACGACCTCCTGCCGTACGCCCCTCCTCGCGGGGCCGCTTCCCTGGCAGGAATATCTACCACCCGTACCTGTGTGACGTCACCAGCCGCCGAGTGTGTTCGGCGGGGCGAGGATCTGCCGGAAACCCATCACGGCGAACGTCATCGCGCCGACCACGATCATCGCCAGGCCGACCCAGTTGTCGCCGGACAGCAGCAGGTCGCCCTCGGTGGTGCGGATGGCGGCCACCGCCATCAGGGCGAACCACGGCACCGCCGGCAGCGCCACCGCCCAGCGACGGCCGACCACCTCGTGCGCGAACCAGCTCAGCGCGATGTTGGCACCGACGGCGAGCAGCACCGAGAACCCGATGAGCTGCCCGCCGACCCGGAGGGTGGCCAGCAGCAGCTCCAACACCCCCGTCACGACGCCGGCCACCACCACGACGATCGCGCCGGCCACCCGTAGGCCCAGGTCCAGCAGTCGCGGCGGTGGCCCCGCCGGTGGCGGGGCGTCCTGGTCGTTCAGGAGCGACATCGGCGCGGCGGGCAGCGTCACCGGAGGCCGGCCGCCGCGACCGGGGAGCGGTCCACGTCGGCCTCCTGAGACAGCCCGGCGAAGAGGTCGTCCTCCCAGCGGTACGGGCCGACGCCCGGACCCTTCTCGCCCACGGCCAGGGTGAAGAACTCCACCCCCATGAACTCGCCGCCGAAGTTGCCGGCGATGGAGTAGAGCCACGAGGTTGCCGGGATCTGGGTGGCGTGCGCCCGCATCGCCGCCTCCTTGGCCGAGTGCTGGTCGGTGCCGTCGACCCGGGCGGCGATCTGCTCGTCCGGGGTGCCGAAGGGCAGCTCGGCCAGGTCCTGGATGCCGGCGAACGGGTTGTCCGAGGACTCGGCGAAGTGCGCCATGCCGGCCTCCAGCACGCTGAGCGGCATGGCCGTCCAGTAGACCTTGGCCGGGGCGCAGCCCTCGACCGCTGCCAGCTCGACGGCGCGCATCGCCACCCGGTGCGCCTGGATGTGGTCGGGGTGGCCGTAGAAGCCGTTCGGGTCGTAGGTGATCAGCACCTGCGGACGTACCTCTCGCATGATCTCCACCAGGTGCCCGGCGGCCTCGTCGAGGTCGGCCTGCCAGAAGGCCCGGGGGTGCTCGTTCGTCGCGAGGCCCATCATGCCCGAGTCACGGTAGCGACCTGCGCCGCCGAGGAAGCGGTGGTCGGCGACGCCGAGCGCCGCGCAGGCGGCGGCCAGCTCCGCGATCCGGTACCCGCCGAGCTGGTCGGCCTCGGCGGCGGCGAGCTGCGCGAGCGCCGGTACGTGGATCTCGCCCTCCTCGCCGAGCGTGCAGGTCACCAGCGTGACGTGTGCGCCGGTCGCGGCGTAGTGGGCCATGGTCGAGCCGGTGCCGATCGACTCGTCGTCGGGGTGCGCGTGGACCAGTAGCAGGCGGCGGTCGGGCAGCGTCGTCACGACGGTCACTCTAACCGGCGGTTCTCCCCCGGGGTCGTTCGACGCGTCCGCCCAGGTCGGCCACATCACGCCCGGCGCGGCTCTACGATTTGGCCTGTGGACTTTCCGGAGCTGGCCGCCCGTACCCGCCGGTTCAGCCACGGCGCGCCACGGGCTGTCTCCGTGGCCGCGGACGGCTCCCGGGTGATCTTCCTGCGCTCCGCCGGCCCGGAGGATCCGGCCGACGCCCTGTGGCTGCTGAACGTGGCGACCGGCGAGGAACACCTGGTGGCCGATCCGGCGACCCTGCTGGGCGCCGACGGAGACCTCCGGGCGCTCTCCCCCGGTGAGCGGGCGTTGCGGGAGCGACTCCGGCTCACCGCCGCCGGCATCGGCTCGTACGCGCTGGACGCCGCCGGCCGCGTGGCCGTGTTCGCGCTGGCCGGCCGGTTGTTCCGGGCCGACCTGGTGCACGGCGACGTGGTGGAGGTGGCCGCCATCGGCCCGGTGCTGGACCCTCGACCCGATCCGACCGGCGAACGCCTGGCCTACGTGACCGACGCGGCCGAGGGCGTACGCCGGGGTGAGCTGCGGGTGATCGACGCCGACGGCACCGACACCCTGCTGGCCGGCGAGGACGCGGGCGTGAGCTGGGGGTTGGCCGAGCACATCGCGGCCGAGGAGTTCGGGCGGTACCGGGGTTACTGGTGGGCTCCGGACGGGCGCATGGTGCTCGCCGCCCGGGTGGACGAGTCCCGGCTGGACCGCTGGTACCTGCACGACCCGGCCGAGCCGGGCCACCCGCCGACGGCTGTCGCGTACCCCCGGGCCGGCGGCCCGAACGCCGAGGTGAGCCTGCACCTGCTCGACCTCGACGACGGCTGGGTCGACGTGCACTGGGACCGCGAGACCTACCCGTACCTGGCCGGCGTGAGCTGGGCGGAGGGCAGCCCGTTGATCACCGTGCTGCGCCGCTCGCAGCAGCACGGGCTGGTGCTCGCGGTGGACCCACGCACCGGCGAGACCCAGGTCCACGCCGAGCTGGCCGACCCGCGCTGGGTGGAGCCCATCTCCGGCACTCCCGCGCACCTGCCCGACGGCCGGGTGCTGGTCGGCGGCGAGCTGGCCCACGACGGGTACGACGCGCGCTGCCTGTTCGCCGATGGCACGCTGCTCACCCCACCCTCGCTCTACGTGCGGCGGGTGGTGGGTCGACTCCCGGCCGTCAGCGGTCCCGCCGACCTGCTGGTGGAGGCGAGTGACGGGGAGCCGAGCGAGCGGCACCTGTTCCGGGTCCGTACGACGATCGGCGGTGGGGTGGACGCCCGGCGGCTCACCACCGACCCGGGCTGGCACACGGCGGCCGTCGGTGGGGACGTGCTGGTGGTCGGTACGGCGTCGCTGGACCACGCCGGGGTGCGCTGGACGGTGTCGCGCGGCGGGCAGGAGGTGGCCGAGCTGCGGTCCCTGGCCGCCGACCCGCCGTACTCTCCGCTGCCGCTGCTGGAACGGGTGACCGACCGGCGGCTGCCGGCGGCGGTGCTCTACCCGGACAACCACGTGACGGGTCGGCGGCTGCCCGTGCTGCTGGACATCTACGGCGGCCCGGGCCACCAGGAGGTGGTGGCGGCGCGGGCCGCGTGGTTGGAGCGGCAGTGGTGGGCCGACGCCGGCTTCGCCGTGGTCACGATCGACAACCGGGGTACGCCGGGAGTGGCCCCCTCGTTCGAGAAGGCGATCCACCGGCGACTGGCCGACGTCATCCTGACCGACCAGATCGACGCGTTGACCGCCCTCGCCGGCAAACACCCGGACCTGGACCTGGGTCGGGTGGCCGTACGCGGCTGGTCGTTCGGCGGGTGGCTGGCCGGGTTGGCGGTGCTGCGCCACCCGGAGCTGTTCAAGTGCGGCATCGCGGGGGCTCCGGTGACCGACTGGACGCTGTACGACACCGCGTACACCGAGCGGTATCTCGGCCTGCCCGAGGACGGCATGGACGTGTACGCGCACCACTCGCTCATCGAGCTGGCCGCCGAGCGGGTCACCGGCCCGGATCAGGCTCGCCCGCTGCTGCTGGTGCACGGTCTGGCCGACGACAACGTGGTGGCCGCGCACACGCTGCGGCTGTCGGCCGCGCTGTTGTCGTCCGGCCGCCCACACGCCGTGCTGCCGCTGACCGGCGCGACGCACATGGCCGCGAACGGCACCGCCGAGCGGCTTCTCCCACTGGAACTGGAATTCCTGCGTACTCACCTGCGGTGAGCGGCCAGGATCCGCGCCACGGAACTATCTGTCGGAAACCGCCGTGTTTGCCTCCGTGCAGGTTGCGCCCTGTCCCGCGAGGACTGTTTCACGGAATGACGCCACGACGGGCCGAAGATCGACCCGGTGCCAGGCCGCCCACAGTTGCACGGCTCCTCCGTACCAGGGAAGTTCCCGCACAACGATGCCCTCGACCATGCCGCGGACCATGCTCCGCTGAACGAGCGCGAGGCCGAGACCGGAGGCGACCAGGCCCAGTGCCGTGAGCGGATCGGCCGCGTCGAGGCGGATGTCCGGCGTGAAGCCGTAGGCCAGGCATGACGTGACGAACGTGTCACGCCAGCCCTGGTCCTGCGAGTCGCCAACCGCGATCCACGGCTGCCCGTTCACGTCGTCGGGCATCAGCTTCTCCTGCGCGGCGAGGAGATGACTCGCGGGAAGCGCGAGCAGCAGCGGATCTGTCAGGAGGGGGTACGCCTTCAGATCCGGATCGTCCTCGGGCGGCGGCGTACGGACCAGTGCGATGTCCAGACTGCGCTGGCGTAGGCCTTCGAACTGCTCGGTCGACTCCTGGTCGTACAGCGCGACATGAATCTCCGGGCGCTCCTCACGCAGGGCGCGAAGAGCAGTGGGCAGGATGCCGGTGTGTATGGCGTCGGCCACGTAACCGATGCACAGCCCACCCTCCTCGCCGCGGCCGAGCCGCCGGCCGAGGTTCTCCAGCCTGTCCGCGTGGCGCAGCAGAGCTCGGGCCTCGGTCAGGAAGACACGGCCGTCGGAGGTCAGGCGGATGCGCTGCTGACTCCGCTCGAAGAGGGTGAGGCCCAGGCTCTTTTCGAGCTGGGCGATCTGCCGGCTGAGTGGCGACTGGGACATGCGCAGCCGGTCGGCAGCTCGTCCGACGTGCTCGGCCTCGGCGACGGCAACGAAGTACCGGAGTTGTCGGAGGTCAAGCATATAAGACCTCGGAGGACTCAAGTAAGTCGTAGTAAGTCTTGGACAGTCTCACGAGTAGATCATAATCTTGGAATCGTATAACCGGTAAATCATACAATCATTCATATACCCCCTGAATCTACATCGAGAGGTCGATACCATGACGATCAAGTCCGTCCTTCCTGGTGCACTCGGATTCGGCACCGCGCCGCTCGGTAACATGTTCCGCGACATTCCCGACGAAGAGGCAGCGGCCACCGTCGAGGCCGCATGGGACCAGGGCATCCGCTACTTCGACACGGCACCGTTCTACGGCGCGGGCCTCGCCGAGATCCGGCTCGGCAACGTACTGTCACAGCGCCCGCGCGACGAGTACGTCCTCAGCACCAAGGTCGGCCGCGTCATCCTCGACGAGACCGAAGACCCAGCCACCCGCAACCTGGGCGAGAAGGGTGGCCTCTTCGAGCACGGCCGCCCGAACAAGGTCCTCAACGACTACACCGCAGACGCCACGCTGCGCTCCATTGACGACAGCCTCAAGCGCCTCAAGACCGACCGCCTCGACATCGTCTGGGTGCACGACGTAGCCCAGGACTTCTACGGGGACGACTGGCTGGCCGTCTACGAGTCGGCCCGCACGGGTGCCTTCCGCGTCCTGCAGAGGCTGCGTGACGAGGGTGTCATCAAGGCATGGGGTCTGGGTGTCAACCGGGTGGAGCCCCTGGAAATCACCCTCGATCTCGACGAGCCCAAGCCCGACGCCTTCCTCCTCGCCGGCCGCTACACCCTCCTCGACCACGACCATGCTCTGCAGCGCCTGATGCCGGCCGCCTCGGCCCAGGGCGTGGACGTCGTCGTCGGTGGCCCCTACAGCTCGGGAATCCTCGCCGGAGGTACGCACTTCGAGTACCAGCAGGCGCCTGCAGCCATCATCGAGAAGGTGACGCGAATCAAGGCACTAGCCGAGCGGTACGGGATTACCGTCAAGGCCGCCGCGCTGCAGTTCGTCCTCGCCAACCCGGCCACGGTTGCCGCCATCCCCGGTGCCACGAAGCCCAGCCGCATCGCGGAAGACGTGGCCGCCCTCCACGAGACGGTGCCGGCCGCCTTCTGGAAGGCCCTCCGCGAGGAGAGGCTGATCGCCGACTCCGCGCCCGTACCCGCAGCCTGACCGTTCATCTCCCTTTGACTCAGTTCCTCAGGAGATTCCCGTGGCCACAACCACTGAATTCATCGACGTTCCTGTTTCGCCCGACCGCACCTGGCAGCTCATCGGCGGCTTCGACTCCCTTCCCGAATGGCTGCCCTACATCCCGAGCAGCGAACTCAGCGAGGGTGGGCGCGTCCGCACCCTCACGAACGAGGACGGCGGCGTCATCGTGGAGCGTCTCGAAGCCTTCGACAACGCGGCACGCACCTACAGCTACTCCATCCTTCAGGCCCCCTTTCCCGTCACCGACTATTTCTCCACCCTCACCGTGCACGCCGTGCCTGAACAGAACAGGGCCCGCGTGCAGTGGTCAGGAACCTTCACGCCGGTCGGCGTCAGCGACGAAGAGGCCATCGCCCTGTTCCACGGCATCTACCGGGATGGTTTGGCCGCACTGCACCAGACACTCACCGTGGCCGCCGCTTGACAGCTGAGGCTGCCCCGACTGGAACTGAAATCCCTGCGTACACGTATCGACGATGAGCGGCGACCCCCGTTCTGGCAGCGCTGCCAGAACGGGGGTCGCCCGCCGATTCCCGCTGGCGCGGACCGGTCAGTGCTTGGGGCTGGGATCAGCAACCACCACCCCGTCTTGTCGGTGTCGTGCAGGCGTCGCACCGCGACGGCCAGCGTCGGCAGCAGCAGCGCCAGGGAGGCGATGAGGCCGATGAAGCCGTTCGACGAACCGTCGACGAAGGTCAGCCTCAGCGCGTTGTCCAGGACGGAGGCAACAATGCTGACAAGAACGGTGAACAGGGCGAACCACCAGTACTCAGACCGGCGGGCCCGGCCCGTGAAGCCGACGTACTGGTTGAAGACCGATTTGACGGCGGCACCGAAGGACACAGCTATCTCCCCTTTGATGAGGGGTCTTCAAAGTCATCGCGAGGGCAGCCAAGCAGATCGGTGTGGCGGAATCAACGGCCGAGCGGCTTAGGGCTGGGACGCGACTCGCCGGCCAGGTCAGGGTGGTGCCATTCGTCCAGCCGCAGAACCTCGGGCAGGTCGACGGGGATTCGGCGTCGCAGTTCCCGGTCGTCGGCCAGGAGGAGCCCGCGATGCCGCGGCACGAGCCGACGCAGCACGTCGACCAGGTCCTCGCCGGAATCGCCGGCAACGGCGATGTCCTGACCGCGAAGCACCAGCGGCCATCCCCGGTACGTCTCCGGCTCGTCGGGGTCCTCTATCTCGTCCCAGTTGTCGACCCGGTCGAGGAAGTCGCCGCTATCGGTGCCAGGTTCGCCGCTGGTCAGGCAGTTGCCGAACACGTAGAGCACGTCGGTGAGGTTGCCGGCCCGTGGCGAGTAACCGATCTTCTCGACGACGAGCGCCCATCGCCCCGCGTCCCGATATCCGTGCAGCCGGGCGTCGACGGCGTAGGAGTAGCCGTTGTCGAGGTCCGGAAACCGGAACTCCTCGGCTGCGGCGTCGAGCTGTTCGAGGATGTCGGTCGGGCGCACAGCCGAGCACTGTAGTCCGATCCCCCCGACGGCCAGAGCGTCCACCAGCATCGAGATGCGGCACGGTCGCGGCTGGAGACGCCCACTGCCTGCCTCGCGCCCGACTCCCTTCGTGCCCCTGGGTGGACCGGCCATGCTCACAGCACCCCGAGGTTGATGGCGAGCTGGGTGATCGTGGGTGGGGCGTCCGGGTGGCGCGCGGCCTGGGCGACGACACCCCGCGCCGACGGCCGGTGGCGGATCTCGGCGGGCGCGATGCTGTCGGCCCGCACCAGAAGCCGGGCCGCGTTGCCGGGGTCGTTCGTCTGAAGGTGGGCGCGCGCCGCGTCGATGAGGTGTGCGGCGCGGTGTTCGACCGGCAGCCAGCGCCAGCCGTCCCGCTCGATCGCCTCCCGATGCCGGGCGACCGCCTGTCGCCCGTCGCCCAGTTCCACCGCGGCGGTGACCCGTGCCAACTCGACGGCCGTAGGCCCGAACGCCGTCCGGTGATGGTCGTGTCCATCACCCACTCGGGCGGCCAGACCGGCGGCCTCGTTCAGCAGGTTCTCGGCCGCGCGGTCGTCACCCGCTTTGGCTGCCGTCAGGGCGGCCTGCACGAGCAGCGACCCGCACAACGACAACTCCTGCGGCGTTTCCGGGGTAATCCGGGACGCGGCAGCCAGCAACATCGGCCTGGTTCGCGCCGAGGTCCGCAGCGCCTGGGCAAGCTGCACCGCCGCGCAGGCGAGCAACACCCGGTCACCGGCGGCGGCGGACATCGCCCGATCAGCGGCCAACCAGGCAAGACCTCCGTCGCCCAGCTTGACCAGCAGCGCCGCCGTCACCCGGTACACCTCGACCACTGCTTCCGGCCCAGCCATCGGCTCCTGCGCGTCCACGCGGTGAACCTCGGTAACCAACGCGGGCAGCAGTTCGACCAGACGCGGATATTGGGCGTACTGGTAGGCCATCCACGCCTGCCCTACCCCCCGCGTCGGCCGGTCCGGCGACATCACCGCCTGGCCCGCCGGGCGATGAGAAGCCATGGGGTACGCGGACAGAGCTGCCCGAACCCGCGCAACGCTCTCGCGGCACTCGACCACCCCAGCGGGCTGCGCATCCCGCCCGAGCAGCGTGGCGGGATCGACCCGCAGCACCGCGGCGATCTCCCGGATGGTCGACACCCGCTCCAACGAGCGAACCCCTCGCTCAACCTTGTCCACCCAGCTCTTCGACTTTCCCAACCGATCGGCGAACGACTGCTGCGACAACCTCCGTCGAACCCGTAGGTACGCGACCCGCCGACCGATGGGAACCGGATCACCGCCCACGACGCCACCGTCGATCCGGCACCGCCCGAGTCGTCTCCTCCACCGGGATCCGCTCCGACTCGGCCTGCGCGAGCAACCGGCCTTTGGCCGCCTCCCGTTCGGCGGCGTCGATCTGCTCGGCCGTGTTGGGCGGCTCGTCGTCACGCTTGGACATCATCACCTCGCTGCTGGGCGCATCGGCATACCTGCCGTCGTCGCTGACCACGATGACGCCGATTAGTCGCCGGATGCGACGGCATACGAAATGACATAAGGGGTGAATCAGAGGCGACATTTAGACGACGTAGGATTATCGTGGCGAACATGAACGCCCCGAATACCGCCTTGCGCTCGGTCCGCATCGGCATGCGCATGAGCCAGGACGACTTCGCCCGCGCCCTCCTAGCCGCCGGCCTCCGTGTCGGCGAGCCCAACGACGCCAACAAGAGGCTCGTCCAACGCTGGGAGGCTGGTGTGATCGCCGCGCCCCGGCCCGTGTATGCCCGCGCCTTGGAGGTCGTTACCGGCCTACCGGTCTCCCTGCTCGGCTTCGCGGCGATCCCCAACGGTCAGGCCGGCAGCGATCAGCAGGGTGGCCACGACGTGACCTCCCCCATGTCCACTCTGGCCACCCCGACGCCCAAGCCACTCACCGTCCACAAGTCCTACGAGGGGGTGTGGCTCAGTCGCTACCAGTACCACTCCAGCGGACGAAGCGAATCATTCGCCGGCCAGCATTTCGTTGTCGTACTCCAGCACGGCGACCGCCTGACCGTGCGCAGCCTGCCTGGCTCGGCGGCATCGTCACTGTCGCTGGATCTCACCGTGGACGGTGCCGTGGTCACCGGGACGTGGGTGGAACAGACCGACCCCGCCGGCTACTACCGCGGAGCCCGGTACCACGGCGCCATTCAGCTTCTGGTGGAGCCGACGGGCAGGCGGATGGCCGGAAAGTGGGTCGGATTCGGCAAGGACATGGACGTCAACACCGGCCCATGGGAACTGACCTTCCGCGATGCCTCCACCTCCAAGGCGACGCTAGACCGGTACAACACGTCACCCGAATAGGGCTACCCTCTTGCGGTCAGGCGCGATGCTCGGCAAGAGCCCTGGTGAACAGGGCGAGATAGCTGTCGTGGGCCAGGCACAGTCCGCCAAGCTCGTCTTCGGTGAACCAGCCGATGGCATCGTGTTCGTCGGGCGCGGCGTTGACCGGGGATCCATGCCACGCCTCGACCAGCCAGATCTCCCATCGCGCAGCAGGCCGGTGACGATGCGTGCCTTGGCAGAGCTTTCCGCGGTGTTCGACACGGCTGCATCGTGTCACCTGTCCTGGCTCAGCGGGTGGGCCCAAGATCGTCACAACTTCGGGGATGTTGCTGCTTCAGAGGCTCGGCAGGCAGCAACACCAGGGTTGTTGTGGCTACAGGGCCCAGCACCCACCACCATCGGCGTCCTTGCTGCGTCGATCAGGGAAGATCGCGCCGACGCGGGGGCCAGCGGTCAGCGCGCCACTCGTTCCAGGTGGTGAAACCGGCCGGTGGGTCGTCGACGGGTTCGGAGCCGTCGAGTTCGCCCGGTGTCGGGATCTCCATGCGGGCAGCCCACTCGGCGAGTTCCTCGTCGGACATGGGCCATGTCGTGTGGGGCGCATCGGCCTGGCGCTGATCGAGCCGTTCGCGCTGTTCGGCCGGGGTGAGTTCGAAGTAGCGCAGTTCCACCCGCGCGCCCAGGTCTGCTGCCGCTTGGCGCAGGGCGGAACGCTCGTCCCGGCCCCAGAGGCCGTAGTCGATCACCACATTGTTGCCGATTTCGAGGGCGCGCAGCCCGATCTCGATGAGCCGCCCCTCGATCACGTCCGAGGCCGCAGACGGATTCTCGGCCCCGTAGAGGGCCTTCATCCACTCGTCCTTGGTCAGCCGAAGTGCCTTGTGCTCGACCTCGATCTTCCGGGCGGCAGTGGTCTTTCCGGTACACGGAAGCCCCACCGTCAGGAACAGTGTCGGTCGCGTCATCACGGCTCCCATCCGGTCAGCATGCCCGAGTCTCCCAAACCGGCCGTTGGAGCTCGTCGTTGTGTACGACGAAGTCGGCGTGCTCGGCCGAGCAGGTCCGACCGGGACACGCACCGCAACTCGCAATCTTGGACAGTTTCCGTCAGCACGTAACGGAAACTGTCCAAGATCTGCGGTCGGAGCCTCACGTCAGTCGCCCTCGATGCGCCCGGTCGTGGGATCGACCATCGCCAGGAAGTCGCGGATGTTCTCTCTGTGCTCGTCGAGCGACAGGCCCCGAGTCGGACCGACACCGAATCCGTAGCCGGGGTTCGGCCCGGTGAGCCACGTGTAGTCGGTGCCGTCGCACTCGTTCGGGCGGAGGGCGAACGTCTCTCCGTCAACGTCAACCGTGACCGACGCCGCGTCGTCCGTAGGTACGGGGCGCAGGCCGGGTACGGCGTTCCGATCGACATCGCCGTCATCGGGGTAGATGGGCTTCACATGGCCATCATCGCGCGGCAAGGACGCTGGAGACGAAGCCTCCGCCCGGCCTTTGAGCCGTGCGCGTGCCGCGAAGGACTCGTCACGAAAGGCGACATCGGTTACGGTCTCTGCAACAAACGCATGTGACAACGCGGGGCCACCCTGATCGTTGAGCCGGCGCCTGCCCGAGCCGGCCGTCACATCACGGGAGGACAACGTGTCGGATTATCCGAAGATGATCGTCCCGGTCGACCACATCGAGCCGGTGCCTCGCCGGATCCGAGCCTTCCTCGGCGGCGAGCAGGTACTGGCAACCACGCGGGCGTTGTACGTGTGGGAATGGCCGTTCTTCCCGCAGTACTACATCCCCGTCGATGACCTGAATCGCGACCTGTTGATCGAGGGCCAGCGCACCGAGGTGACCCGGCGCGGGACCGCGCGGCTGCACGGGCTGCAGGTTGGCGAGACGATCCGTCCTTCGTGCGGGCGGTTGTACGGGGACGACGCGCTGGCCGGGTTGGCGGACACGATCCGGTTCGACTGGGCAGCCATGGATGCCTGGTTCGAGGAGGACGAAGAGGTCTTCGTGCACCCCCGCAACCCGTTTGCGCGGGTGGACGCGGTGCGTTCCACCCGCAGCGTCAGGGTGGAACTGGAAGGGGTCGTCCTGGCCGAGTCGACATCGCCCGTGCTGGTCTTCGAAACCGGTCTACCGCCCCGCTACTACCTCAACCGGACGGACGTGAACTTTGAGCACCTCGTGGCGTCGCCGACGAGGACCGCCTGCCCGTACAAGGGCCAGACCAGCGACTACTGGTCCGTCCGTCTCGATGACCAGACCCACCCGGACCTGGCCTGGTCGTACGACTTCCCGACCGCCGCACTCCTGCCGATCGCCGGCCTGATCGCCTTCTACAACGAGAAGGTCGATGTCTTCGTCGACGGCGAGCGACTGAGCCGGCCGACAACGCCCTTTCACTGAACCGACGCACTGGATTGATCAAAATCCAGCGAGGGCCCCCTCCCGACGACGCTGCCGGAAGAGGGCCCCTGCCTGCCTGCGCTACGGCTTCACGTACGCGTTGACGAACGACGGGTAGCCGAAGACGCTGGAGACGAAGACACCGCCGGCCTTGGAGCCGTGCACGTGGTAGGCCACGTCGACGTAGAGCGGCACCACCGGCGCGTACTCCTTCATGATCCGCTCGTCCAGCTTGGCCCACTCCGGGCCCTGGTCGGCCGGTGCGAGCGCCAGGATGCGGTCCATCTCGGCGTTGATCGTCGGATCGTTGAAGTACGACTGGTTGCTGTTGCCCTCGGCCTTGATGGTGCGACCGTCGTAGAGCACCGGCAGGATCGCCGCGCCGCTCGGCCAGTCCGCCGCCCAGTTACCGATGTACAGGTCCCAGGGGTTGTCCTTCTTCTTGATCTCGTCGAGCTTCGCGTCGTCGGAGATGTTCCGCAGCGTGATCTTGAAGCCGGCACGCTCCAGGTTGGCCTTGAGCTGGGCGCCCTGCTGCTGCTCGGTCGAGTTGTCGGCGACGCCGAGGACCAGCTCCGGCGTCTGCCCGCCGAGCAGCTCCTTGGCCTTCGCGACGTCACCGTTGGGGCCCGCCGGGTACGCCTCGTACGCCTTGTAGCCGATCGTGGCCGGCGGCATCAGCGTGGTCAGCGGGGCGGCGACGTTCTGGCCGCCGAGCGCCTTGACCATGCCCTCGCGGTCGATGGCGTAGTTGAGCGCCTGGCGGACCTTGAGGTCCTTGACCCGCTGGTTGTTGATGACGAGCTGGTTGGCGCTCGGCGTCGGCGAGAGGATGGTGCGCGACTTCAGCGCGGCGTCCCCGGCCACCTTGGCGACCAGCGAGGCGGGTACGGCGTTGAAGGCGAGCGCGCTCTGGTCGGCGCCGTTGTCGGCGATCACCCGGTTGTTGGCGGCGTCCGCGGTCGGGCCGAAGGACCAGACGAACTGGTCCGGGTACTGGTGCCGGACCGGGTCGGTGTTCGGGTCCCAGTTGGGGTTGCGGTCGAGGGTGATCTGCACGCCGACCTGGTTCTTCGCGACCTTGTAGGGGCCGGACGAGAACGGCTGCTTGTCCAGGTCGATGCCGGTGTCCTTGTCCGGCGGCAGCGGCGCGGTGGTCGGCAGCGAGACCGCGAACGGCAGGTCACAGCGGGGCTTGGCGAACTCGAACCGCAGCGTCTTCGCGTCCGGCGTGCTCAGGCCGGGCGGCAGGGACGTCTTGTTCTTCTTGAAGTCCCACTTGGTGTCGAACTGCGGGGTGTCGGCCAGCCACTCCTGGAGGTAGGTCGGGCCACCGGAGAGGTCGGGGTCGAAGGAGCGCGCGATGCCGTACGCGATCTCCTTGGACGTGATCGCCCGACCGTCCTCGAACTTCACCCCGTCCTTGATCGTGAATTCCCAGACCTTGCAGTCGTTGTTGACGTTCTTGCCCGGCGTCTCGGCGAGGTCACCGACGAGGACCAGACCACCCTTGCCGTCGTCCTTCCAGGTGGTCAGGTAGCGCGCGAAGAGCGGGTTGGTCATGAGACCGGCGAACGAGTACGTCCGCTGCGGGTCCAGGTGGGAGATCGGCGACTCCCGGATGATGGTGAAGGTGCCGCCCTTCGCGGCGCCGCTCACCTCGGCCGCCGGCCCCTTCGAGTCCTTGGGGTCGGTCGCGATGACCCCGGTCTGCTGCCGGTTGTTGTCCACCGTGGTGCCCTCGCCCGTGTTCTTCGAGCACGCACCCAATGCCACAACCAGAGCGATCGCGCCGCCTGCGGCAACCGCCACGCGTGGTCGCATGAAGTACCTCCTTCACCCATGTGCCGTGCGGTAAGGAAAAAATCTGCAAGTTGTGTAACAGTTGTCGATAAATTCCGCCAGCGGCCACGCGCGGGACGGTGATCGGCTCAGCGCAGCCGGACCCGCGGGTCGATGGCCGCGTACAGCAGGTCCACCAGCACGTTCGCCAGCACCACGAAGACGGCGGCGATCAGCACCGTGGCCATGATGGTGGGCAGGTCACCCGAGCGCACGGCGTCCACCGCCGTACGCCCCAACCCCTGGATGCCGAACGTCGTCTCGGTGATCACCGTGCCACCCAGCGCACCGCCCACGTCCAGCCCGGCGATGGTCACCACCGGGGTGATCGCCGCGCGCAGCGCGTGTCGCCCGTACACCATGGGTTTGGCCAGGCCCTTGGCCCGCGCGGTCCGGACGAAGTCCTCGGACAGCGTCTCCAGCATCTGCGCCCGCGACAGCCGGGCGTAGATCGCCGAGAACAGGAAGGCCAGCGCCACCCAGGCGAGCACCAGCCCGCTGGCCCACTTCGCCGGATTGTCGAAGAGGGACGTGTAGCTCGGCACCGGCAGCCACCGCAGGTTGTAGACGAACACCAGGAGCAGCACCGCGCCCACGAAGTAGAGCTGCAACGAGGCGCCGGTCAGCGAGAACCCGATGGCAGACCGGTCCAGCCAGGTGCCCCGACGCAGCGCCGACACCATGCCGAGACCGACACCGAGCAGCAGCCAGAGGACCGCCGCCGGAATCACGATGCTCAACGTCACCGGCAACACCCGGGCGATGGTGTCCGAGACGGCCTCGTTGGTGACGTACGACCAGCCGAGGCAGGGCGCGTCACAGCGGCCACCCTGGGCGCTGCCCAGGTCCCGACCGGTCACGATGCCCTTCATGTAACCGGCGTACTGGCTGATCAGCGGGTCGTTGAGGCCCAGGTCGTCGCGGACCCGTTCCAGCCGCTCCGGGTTGCAGTTCTTGGAGCAGATGCTGCTCACCGGATCGCGTGGCAGGGCGAAGAACATCAGGAACGTCAACACGCTCACCGCGAACAGGGTCAGCGTCGCCGAGAAGAGTCGCTTGATCAGAAATCGCGTCATGAGGTGACCCCTACCGGGACGACTTCGGGTCGAGCGCGTCCCGCAACGCGTCGCCGAAGAGGTTGAAGGCGAACACCAGCGCGAAGATCGTGATGCCCGGGAAGAACACGTACGCCGGGTCGGTCTGGAGGAAGTCCAGACTGCGGTAGATCATCCGGCCGAAGCTCGGCGTCTCGTCGCTGAGACCGACGCCGATGAACGACAACGCGGCCTCGCTGGTGATGAACTGCGGCACCGCCAGGGAGAACGACACCAGGATCGGCGCCCAGATGTTCGGCAGGAGCTGCCGGAAGATGATGTGCCCCAACCCGGCGCCGCTGGCCTTGGCGGCTTCGACGAACTCCCGCTCGCGCAGCGCGATCACCTGCCCGCGTACGAGGCGGGCCGTGCTGGTCCAGCCGAAGATGGCGAAGACCGCGATCAGCACCCCCACCCCGAAGGCGGACGACACCTGCCCCCGCTCGCCGTAGAAGCGCAGCGTGATCGTGGGGGTGAGCGCCAACGCGATGATCAGGAACGGCATGGCGAGAGTCAGGTCGGTGATCCAGTTGATCACCGCGTCGAGCCAGCCGCCGAGGTAACCGGCCAGCGCGCCGAGCACGATGCCGATCGCGGCCGTGATCAGGGCCGCGGCGAACGCGATGAACAGCGACGTGCGCAGCCCGTAGATCAACCGGATGAAGATGTCCCGGCCCAACCCCGGTTCCAGACCGAACCAGTGCTCGCCGGTGACCCCGCCGACGTAACCGAGCGGCATGCCGAAGCCGTCGAGCAGGCTCTGGAACTGCTCGCGCGGGCCGACGCCGTAGACCATCTCGATCAGCGGGGCGGACAACCCCAACACCATGAAGAAGACCAGGAGTACGCCGCTGACCACGGCCGTACGGTCGCGGCGCAGCCGCATCCAGGCGAGCTGACCGGGCGAACGGCCGACGACGCCCTTCGCCGCAAGCGCGCCCGCGCCGTCGCCTGACTCGATCTCGGCCAGCGCCACACCCTCCACCGGGGACAGGCTCACGACGACACCTCCTCGACGGTTGCGGCGGCCTGGCGAGACGCCGCCGGAGCCCGGCCGGGCTCCGCCTCGGCCGACTCGGGGAAGTGACACGCGGTGGCCTGCCGGCCACCGTCGCGCGGCACCAGCGCGGGCTCCTCGGTGGCGCACACGTCCTGCGCCTTCCAGCAGCGGGTACGGAACCGGCAGCCCGACGGCGGGTCGAGCGGCGTGGGCACGTCGCCGGTCAGCCGGATCCGGCCCGCCGGGCCGAGCTGTGTGACGTCCGGGATCGCCGAGAGCAGCGCACGGGTGTACGGATGCTGCGGACGCTCGTAGATGTCGTCCCGGTCGCCGATCTCCACGATCCGGCCCAGGTACATGACCGCGACCCGCTGGCAGAAGTGCCGGACCACGGCCAGGTCGTGCGCGATGAACACGAACGCCAGATCCAGCTCCCGTTGCAGGTCGCGCAGCAGGTTGACGACCTGCGCCTGGATCGAGACGTCCAGCGCGCTCACCGGCTCGTCCGCCACGATCAGCTTCGGTCGCAGCGCGAGCGCGCGGGCGATGCCGATGCGCTGGCGCTGACCGCCGGAGAACTCGTGCGGGTACCGGTTGTAGTGCTCCGGGTTCAGCCCGACCAGCTCCAGCAGCTCCTGCACCCGCGCCTTGATCCCACCGGGCGGCTTGATGCCGTTGACCTGCAACGGCATCGCCACGATCCGGCCGACGGTGTGCCGGGGGTTCAACGACGCGTACGGGTCCTGGAAGATGATCTGAAGTTCCTGCCGCAACGGGCGCAGCTCCCGCCGGCCCGCGTGGGTGATGTCCCGCCCGGCGAACTCGATGCTGCCGCTCGTCGGCTCCAGCAGCCGCACCAGCATCCGGCCGGTGGTCGTCTTACCGCAGCCCGACTCCCCCACCAGGCCGAGCGTCTCGCCGGGGCGCACGTCGAAGTCGAGCCCGTCGACCGCCCGCACCGTGCCGGTGGCGCGCAGTCCCTGCCGTACCGGAAAGTGCTTGGTCAGCCCGCGGACCCGCAGCAGTGCTTCGTCGCTCATCGGGCCACCCCCACGGATGCCACGTTCTCGGCGTAGATCGCGGCGCGTTCCCCGGCGCTCAGGTGGCAGGCGACCAGGTGGCCGTCGCCGCCCGCCGGCCGCAACTCGGGCACCTCGGTGCGGGACCGGTCACCGACCCGGTCGTCGTACCGGCAGCGCGGGTGGAAGGCGCACCCGGACGGCAGGTTGATCAGGCTGGGCGGATTGCCGGGGATCGGCACCAGGAGAGCGTCCGCGTCGCCGTGCAGCGACGGCACGCTGGAGAGCAACCCCCAGGTGTACGGGTGCTGCGGCGAGCGGAGCACCCGCTCCACGCTGCCGTGCTCCACGGCCCGGCCGCCGTACATGACCAGCACGTCGTCGGCGACCTGGCCGACCACGCCGAGGTCGTGCGTGATCAGGATGATCGCGGAGTGGAACTCGGCCTGGAGGTCGGCGATCAGGTCGAGGATCTGTGCCTGCACGGTGACGTCCAGCGCGGTCGTCGGCTCGTCGGCGATCAGCAACGCCGGGTCGTTGACCAGGGACATCGCGATCATCGCCCGCTGGCGCATGCCGCCGGAGAACTCGTGGGGGTACGCATCGAAGCGGCGGGCGGGCTGCGGGATGCCCACCCGGCCGAGCATGTCCACCGTCCGCTGGCGGGCTTCGCGCCGGCTGGCCTTCGGGTGGTGTACCCGGTACGCCTCGGCGATCTGCTTGCCGACGCTGTAGTACGGGTGCAGCGCGGACAGCGGATCCTGAAAGATCATCGCCATGTCCCGGCCGCGCAGCCGACGTACCTCCTCGTCGGGCAGACCGACGAGCTGCCGGCCGTCGACGGAGATCTCCCCGGTGATGGTGGCTCGCTTGGGATCGTGCAGACCGAGAATGGCCAGCGACGTGACGCTCTTGCCGGAGCCGGACTCGCCGACGATGCCGAGCGTGCGCCCCCGCTCGACGGCGAAGGACACCCCGTCGACCGCGCGCACCACGCCATCGGAGGTGTCGAATCGGACCCGCAGGTCGCTCACCCGCAGGTAGGCATCCGAGCTGTCCACGGCACCTCCCTCAGTGACGAAGAGAACTTACAACAATGTCCAGAGGGTGAAAATAAGCTACAAGTTCGGCGCGTGTCAGCGGGCCCGAGCGTAACGAGTCCGCATCGGCCCCGCACCCCGTCACCTCGCGCATCCATGGCCTTGGACGCACGCGAAGTGCGATCATTGGACCCGCTACCAGCAGAGGACGCCCGTGGCACGAGGTGGAGGTGACGATGACCGCGGCGGTGTTCAACCATGAAGGCCCGTGGACCGAAGAGGAGTACCTCGCCCTCGGCGAGACGCAGCAACGCGTCGAACTCTTCGACGGGAGCCTCCACGTGACCCCAGCCCCCACCCCTCGACACCAGCGCATCTCCCGCAAGCTCGGCAACATCCTCGAAGCAGCCTCCGGGCCCGCCGGCCTCGAATTACTGGAGGCGGTGAACGTCCGACTCCGGCCCGGTCGGATCCCGATCCCCGACCTCGTGATCACCGGTCCGATCGACTTCGACGATCTCAACGTCGAAGCGGGCGACGTACGGTTGGTATGCGAGATCATCTCGCCGAGCAACGCGTCCACCGACAAGGTGTTGAAGATGCACTATTACGCCGCCGCCGGGATCGGGTGGTACCTGTTGGTGGAACAGGAGACCGGCGCGCTGCGCCTCTACCAGCGCCAAGGCGGCCACTATGTCGAAGCAGCGGCCGCGAAGCGCGGCGAGGTGCTGGAACTGACCGAGCCGGTGCGGGCCACGATCCGGCCGGAAGAAATTCTTCCCTGACGGGTGTCGGTCCGCTGCCCTAGGGTCGTCGCATGACCGAGTTCGACGCGGCCACCGCCGCCGTGCAGGCCGCCCTCGATGCGGGAGCGCGGTACGCCGACGCGCGGGTGATGTACCGCCGCTACGAGTCGATGACCGCGCGCAACGGCGACGTGGAGGAGTTGACCCAGGACGAGAGCGTCGGGCTGGGCGTCCGAGCGCTGGTCGGGGCCAGTTGGGGCTTTCACGCCGTACCCGATCTGTCGGACGCCGCCGCCCGCGACGCCGGCCGGCGCGCGACCCGGACCGCGATGGCCAGCGCGCGGGTGCCCGGCCCCGCGGTCGACCTGGTCGCGGTCGAGGCCGTGACGGCAAGCTGGTCCTCGGACTGCCGCGTCGACCCGCTCGGGGTTCCGCTGTCCGACAAGGGCGACCTGCTGGTCGGGGCGACCCGCACCATGGTCGAGCACGGCGCGGACCTGGCCGAGGGGCTGTACCAGATCTGGGACACCGCGAAGTGGTTCGTCTCCAGCGAGGGGCACCGCATCGACCAGCGCATCCGTGAGTGCGGCGGCGGCATCTCGGCCACCTCGATCGGCGACGGCGAGACGCAGCGGCGTTCCTGGCCCAGTTACCGGGGGCAGTACGGCACCACCGGCTGGGAGTTGGTCGAATCGCTCGACCTGGCCGCGCACGCCGCGCAGATCGCCGACGAGTCGCGAGCGCTGCTCACCGCGCCACCCTGTCCGGCCGGCGAGACGGATCTGATCCTCGGCGGTGAGCAGTTGGCCCTGCAGATCCACGAGTCGGTGGGCCACGCCATCGAGTTGGACCGGATCCTCGGCTGGGAGGCCGCGTTCGCCGGTACGTCCTGGCTGGACCTGGCCCAGCTCGGCTCCCTGCGGTACGGCTCCGAGCTGATGAACATCACCATCGACCCGACGATCCCCGGGGCGCTGGGCAGTTTCGGGTTCGACGACGAGGGCTCACCCGCGGTCAAGCGGGACGCGGTGCGCGACGGCCGGTGGGTGGGCGTGCTCGCGGGCCGTGACTCCGCCGCCGTGGCGGGCCTCGACTACGGCGGCAGCGTACGCGCCGACGGGTGGGCCCGACTGCCGATGGTGCGGATGACCAACGTGGGCCTGGAACCCGGCCCGCACACCCTGGAGGAGATCATCGCGGCCACGGACGACGGCGTGCTGATGGACCTCAACCGGTCCTGGTCGATCGACGACAAGCGGCTCAACTTCCAGTTCGGTTGCGAGGTCGGCTGGGAGATCAAGAAGGGTCGGCGAGGGCGGATGCTGCGCAATCCGACGTACACCGGGATCGGGCCGCTGTTCTGGCGCTCGATGGACATGCTCTCCGGCGAGACGGTGCCCTGGGGGACGCCCAACTGCGGCAAGGGCCAGCCGGGCCAGATCGGGCACACCGGTCACCCGGCCGCGCCGGCCCGCTTCCGCAACGTCCGGGTGGGGGTGTCGGCGTGAGCGCGAGGAGTGAGCCGGGTT